>JBILOA010000082.1:0-6853 GCA_044374735.1 Pirellulales bacterium
GCAGCCAGCCAGGAAGCTGCAGGGTGGCAGGGGCGTTGGCCTGTTCCCGGTCTGCGGCCTGGAGGCGACCGGCGATCATGATCGCCAGGAAGAGCGGCAGGAGGGGGCGCGACATCAAGTACCGCAGCGTGGCCACGAGGCATCTCCTTGGTCGGTCATGGCGGAAGCCCGTGGCCCCGAGGCCCCGAGCGGCGGGGACAGTAGAGGCTGCCGGCGGGCCAGTCCAGACCAGACCCTCCGCGAAGCGGGGGGCCTTCGACGCCGGGTGACGGCGTCCCGGACTCTGCCCAGTTTCGCCATCTCCCCAGCGTGCGGCTCCCGTGCGAGTACCATGGAGCCATCCTGCTCGAGGTGGTGATGCTGGATTCCAACCAGGAACAAGCGGCGGCCCACGTCGTCGTCGTGGGTGGCGGCCTGGCCGGTCTGGCCGCCGCCGACGCGGTCAGCGAACGGCAGGGGCCCGGCGCGGCCCGCGTCACGATCCTCGAGCCGTCCACTCGTCCGGGAGGCGTGCTGGGCACCGTCCGGCAGGATGGCTGGCTCGTCGAGCGTTCGGCGGATTGCTTCCTCGCCGCACGCCCCGAGGGGATGGCCCTTGTCGAGCGGCTTGGCCTGCACGGCGAACTGGTGGGCGTTGATCCCAGGGTGAGGCGGGCCCTGGTCTGGCACGCCGGCCGCGCCGTGCCGGTGCCGCGGGGCTTCCGGCTGCTGGCCCCCGGGGACGTCTCGGGCATCCTTCACTCGTCGCTTCTGTCACCGGTGGCTCGGCTGCGGGTTTTGGCCGAGCGGTTCGTGCCGCGGCGGACGACCGGGCCGGAGGAGTCGTTGGAAGCGTTCGCCGTGCGGCGGCTCGGCCGAGAGGCTTTCGAGCGGCTGGTCCAACCGTTGGCGGCGGGCATCTGGACGGCCGACCCGGCTCGGCTGGGGATGGCAGCGGCCTGCCCGGAGTTCGTCGCCATGGAGCGGGACCGCGGCAGCCTGTGGGCCGGGGAACGGGCGCGGCTTCGGGAGACTTCGGCGGCCGCCGCGACGGGCGCCCGGTACGGGCAGTTCGTGAGCTTCCTCGGTGGCATGCAGACCCTCACCGACCGGCTGGCGGAGTCCCTCCGCGGTCGCGGGGTGGCGATCCGCGCGGGTCGTGCCGAGCGGCTGACCCGGGTCGGCGATCGCTGGCACGTGCTGACGGATTCGCCCGGCGGCGACGTCCTGGAGGCAGACGCCGTGATCGTCTCCACCCGCACTCCGGCGGCCGCGGTCCTCCTGGCGGGCGTGGACCCCGATCTGGCCGCGGATCTGGCGGGCATCGCCTATGCCGGCTCGGCGATCGTGTCGCTCGGGTTCGCCCGGCACGAGGTGGCCCATCCGCTCGACGCCGCGGGCCTCGTGGTGCCGCGAACCTCGGGTCGGCGGGCCCTGGCGGTGAGCTTCTCGAGTTCGAAGTTTCCGTACCGGGCCCCGGAGGGGTGCGTGCTCGTCCGGGTGTTTCTCGGCGGCGCCCTCGATCCCGAATCGCTCGCGCTCAACGACGGGCAGCTCGTCGACCTCGCCGTCACCGAGGCGGCCGCGTTGATCGGGGCCACGGGTCGGCCCCGGTTCGTCCAGGTCGATCGCTGGGCCGGCGCCATGCCCCAGTATCACGTCGGCCACGCCGACCGGGTCACCCGAATCGAGGCGGCCATCGCCAGGCATTCAGGGCTCGCGCTGGCCGGCGCCGCGTATCGCGGCGTGGGCATCCCGCAAGTCATCGCCTCAGGCCAGGCCGCGGCACGAAAGATCGCCACCGAACTCTGAGTCATCGGCGAGCGCTCTGCGCCGCGCCTCACCCGAGGCACGCGGGTTCAGCGGCCGCAGGCCCGCTGCTGCCCTGCGAGAACGCCCCCATGGCGCCTCACCCGAGGCACGCAGGTTCAGCGACCGAAGGCCCGCAGCTGCCCTGCGAGAACGCCCCCATGGCGCCTCACCCGGGGCACGCGGGTTCAGCGGCCGAAGGCCCGCTGCAACCCGGGGCATCCGCCCACCACCCCTCTCACCGCACCACCTATTTCTTTTTCGCCGCCGCCGCACCCGCACCGGCAGCCTCGCCCTCGCCCTCTTCCTTGGCCTTCTTCTTTTTCTTCATCGAGAGCTTTGGCACGCGGACCTTCGGCAACCCGATCGGGCTGCGGCCATCCTGCCACCGCTCCTGCTCCTTGAGTTTGGCGATCCGTTCGGCCCGCGTCAGGACACCGCGGACGGCCGTGCCTCCCTTGCGGACGCGGAGGCTCTTGTCCATGGTCATCGGGCTGTCTCCTGAAGGTGGGGCTCGAGCCGGGTTGCTCGCCGTGAGGGCCGCCGTCCAACCGGCGACCGTCGGGACCCACGAAAATAGGCTGATTCGCCGCGTGCTTCAAGGGGCTGCCGCGTTGCGGCGGGGCTGCGGCTCCGTCCCGACGCTTTCGGGTCTGCCGGGGGCCGCCCCCCAACCGCAGCCGTGCCCACCACCGAGCCCGCTGCCGACCCCTCGGCGGAAGGCCGCAGAGCCCGCATGCCCGCCCCTCACCGTCCCAGTTTGCTGATAGCCCCCAGGAACCGCTCCATGCTCTCCGGGCGAGCGGTCGGCTCGGCTGCCAGGCAGGCCATGATCGCGGCAGCCAGGGGAGGGGGAATTTCCGGCCAGTGCTGCTCGATGGGGTCTGGCGGCTTGTCGTGGGAGAGCGCCACGTTGCCGGTCTGGCCCCGGGGCCAGGGGGAGGCGAGCGTGCAGATCTCGTAGGCGGTCACACCGAAGGAGAAGATGTCGAGCCGCTTGTCGGCCTGCTTGCGGCGGACCACCTCGGGAGCCATGTAGTTCGGGGTGCCGATCCGGTTGCCAGGCTGGAGGAAGACCGGCTTATCGGGCACCGTCAGGCCGAAGTCGAAGAGGATGAGCCGCCCGTCGGAGCGGAGCATGAAGTTCCGCGGGCAGATGTCGCGGTGCACGAAGCCGGCGTGGTGCACCGCCGAGATCGCCGTGGCGGCCTGCCGCACGAGGTCGAGTTTCTGGGTCGGCGAGAGGGCGATCTTCTTGACGGTGAGCACGGCGTGGAGCAGGGTGCCCTCGACAAACTCCTGGAGCACGAACGGCTCGCCGGTGGTCGACTCGCCCCACTCGAGCGTGCGGACGATGTTGGGACCGCTGATCTGCTTGCCGATCTCCCCCTCGCTAGGCTTGCCGAGCCCCTTGTACCGTCCCTCGATCGGCGCGCTCTTTTCGCGATCGATGATCTTGAGGCCGCGAACCTCGCCGTCCTGCCGGTCGCGAACCTTGTAGAAGGCCGACATGGTGCCGGAGTTGCTCTCCCGCAGCCGCTCGAATCGCTTCCACAAGTCGACCTGCTTGGGCCCTCCGCCAAACAGCCCCGAGAAGATGCCCATCACGATCGCCCCTGGTCCACGAAACCGCACCGTCAAGCAGGCCCGGCCCCTGCCGAGGGCCGACCGTCACGCTTCCTGCTTCAACTTCGCCAGTTCGGCGTGCGCGGCTGCGAGGTCCCGCTCGAGCCGCGGCACCTCGCCGGGATCATCGGGCTGCTGCTTCGCCCCCGCCAGCAGTTGCTGCAGCTTCGCGATCTTCTGATGGAGTACCTCCATCCGCTTCTTGTGCTTTTTGTCCATCGGTCTTCTCCTCGGAGTCCGGCTTTCTTTCAGGATCCGTCTTAGCTTCGGGGGCAGTATCTTCTTCGGGGGCAGGGGGTCGCGGCGTCTCGCTGGAGGGGCCCGGCCGGGCTCCGCTGCGGGTCGCATCGTCGTCGTCACGACTGCCGCCGGCATTGGCGGCCTCGATGTCGTCGAGATAGGTTCGGGCGTAGGCCTTGACCGGATCGGGCAGGTCGTTGGCGCCGGTGTGGAGTTGCCGCATCCATCCCGAGATCAGCACCACCGCCACGCCGAGGCCGACGGTGACCGACAGCCACTGCTTCCGCGCGTCGCGAATCCACTGCGTGCTCGCGCCGCGGCCCACCAGGCCGCTCGCCAGATAGAACACGATCAACGCCAGCAGGAACTTGACGCCGAACAGGGCGTGGTAGCCCGTCTGCCCCATCCAGTCGCCACCCCAGAGTTCGGGGGCGGCCTTCACGCGTCGCATGAGCAGGACATAGTTGGCCAGGCCGCTGGCCAGGAGGAGCGTGATCGCTCCGATCACCCACGGAAGCCACCGCCGCCGCACGCCTGCGTGGAGGCGGTCGGCCGTTTCGGCCCCGAGGTCTTCGGCGGCGGGAACCAGTGCGAAGCGGGCGAACAACAGGCCGCCGAGGGCCACGATCGCAGCCAGCACGTGGGCCCAGCGGAGCAGAAGCGTGACGGGATCCATGGGAGGTTGTTCCGGGGGGGCTCGGCGGGGATGGCTCGTCCGGGATCGTCCGGGAACGAGGAGTCTCGCCGAGGCAGATCGTACCCGATTCGACGGGGCCGCCCAGCCGCCGCCCCGCGGATCGGCGGCGAGGAGTGGCGAGCGACGGACGCTCGCCGTAGAGTTCGGGAATCCGGCGTTCCGGCCGGTTTCCTCCGCTGCCCACACCCGGTTCCGCCGCATGGATCCTCTGGCCGACGACCACCTGCCCGGAGCCAGGCCCCACGAGCGGTGGATGAGGCTGGCCCTCGACGAAGCGCGGGCGGCCGCGGCCGAAGACGAGGTGCCCGTCGGGGCGATCGTGGTCGCCGCGGGTCGGGTGATCGGCAGCGGCCACAACCAGCGGGAGCAGCTCGCCGATCCCACCGCCCACGCGGAGATGATCGCGATCACGCAGGCCGCGGCGAGCCTCGGCTCCTGGCGGCTCGAGGGCTGCACGCTCTACGTGACGCTCGAGCCCTGCCCGATGTGCGCGGGGGCCATCCTGCAGGCCCGAGTGCCGGTCGTCGTCTGGGGTGCGCCCGACCCCAAGGCCGGGGCGGTCGAATCGCTCTACCGGCTGTTCGGCGACCCCCGGCTCAATCACCGGGTCGAGCACCTGGGCCACGTGCTGGCCGACGAATGTGGCCGGCTGCTTACGGAGTTCTTCCGCGGCAAGCGGGCGTGAGCCCGGCCGCTCAGCCGCGGCGGTCGAGCGGCACGAACTCGCGGCGGGTCTCGCCCGAGTAGACCTGCCGCGGCCGGCAGATCTTCTTGGTCGGCGACTTGTGCATCTCCATCCAGTGGGCGATCCAGCCGGGCAGGCGGCCCATCGCGAACAAGACCGTGAACATCTGCACCGGAATGCCCATCGCCCGGTAGATCACGCCCGAGTAGAAGTCGACGTTGGGGTAGAGCTTCCGCTCGATGAAGTACTCGTCGGCGAGCGCGACCTCCTCGAGCTGCTGGGCGATGTCGAACAGGGGATCGTGCCGCGCGATCTTGGCGAGGAGCTTGTCGCAGGTGGCCTTGATGAGCTTCGCCCGCGGGTCGTAGTTCTTGTAGACGCGGTGGCCGAAGCCCATCAGCCGGAAGCCGGAATCCTTCTTCTTGGCCAGATCGACGTATTTCTTGACGTCGCCGCCGTCGGCCACGATCCGCTCGAGCATCTCCACGCAGGCCTGATTGGCCCCGCCGTGGAGCGGTCCCCAGAGGGCCGAGATGCCCGCTGAAATGCTGGCGAACAGGTTGGCATCGCTCGAGCCGACCATCCGAACCGTGCTCGTGGAGCAGTTCTGCTCGTGGTCGGCATGCACGATCAGGAGCATGTCGAGGGCATCGGCGAAGTCGGGGTCGATGTGGTACTCCTCGCAGGGCACCGCGAACATCATCTGCAGGAAGTTCTCACAATAGGAGAGGTCGTTCCGCGGATACATCAGCGGCTGGCCGCACGACTTCTTGTGGCTGTAGGCCGCGATCGTGGGCAACTTGGCCAACAGCCGGTGAACGCTCACCTCCACCTGCCGCGGATCGCGAACGTCGAGCGAATCCTGGTAGAAGGTCGAGAGCGCGCCCACCACGCTGCCCACGATCGCCATCGGGTGGGCGTCGCGGGGAAAGCCGCCGTAGAAGCTCCGCATGTCCTCGTGGATCATGGTGTGGTGGGAGAGCGACGTGCGGAAGGCGTCGAGCTGGGCGGCGGTGGGCAACTCGCCCTCCATCAGCAGGTAGGCCACCTCCACGAAGTCGCACTTCTCGGCCAGCACCTCGATGGGGTACCCGCGGTAGCGCAGGATTCCCTGCTCGCCGTCGAGGAACGTGATCGCGCTGGCGGTGGAGCCGGTGTTGACATACCCCTCGTCGAGCGTGATCAGCCCCGTCTGGGCCCGCAGCTTCGCGATGTCGATCGCCCGCTCCCCTTCGGTGCCCATGACGACCGGCAGTTCGTGCTCGTGGCCGTCGTACGTCAGCCGGGCCATGCCGGCGGCCTGGGTGCCCGGCCAGGGGGGGGTGCACTCGGCGGCGGAGCGGGGGGCGGCCTTGGGGGCGGCGGGGGACATGGCGGGTGGCTCCTTCGGTCGGGCGCAAGCGGCCGGTGAGGCAGGGAATGGGGCGGCCGCCTCCAAGAAGCGGGCAGTTTAGCCGCCGCGCAGGGGCGCGGCAATCAGCCGCGCTCGGGCCGCGGCATGGGGCGGCCGTCTCGTCACGGCCGGCCGCCGGCGTGCTCGTCAGCGGGGCGCGGTCGTGGGCCGGCCGGCCGTGAAGGTCGGCTGCGAGGCCGAGCCCGTCGGGTCGTCGAACACCGTCCAGACGGGCGTTCGGGCCCGCAGCTTCGCCAGGTAGTCGTCGCTCGCCTGCCGCCGCTTGTCCAGCACGAGCTGCTCGCGGATCCCGACCTGCGCGTCGAGGAAGGGAATCCGGCCAGCGGCTTTTCGTTCGACGACCCGCACGATGTGGAGGGTTTCCCCATCCTCGATGATCGCGCTGAGCTCACCGGTCGGCAGG
>JBILOA010000083.1:0-6766 GCA_044374735.1 Pirellulales bacterium
GACCTGCGCGTCTTTGCGGCCCGACTTTTTCCGGCGCACGGCGCGGGCAGGAGACTTCTTGGAGAACGGGGAGCGAAAGCGATTCATCAGTTCCTCGATCCTTGACTTCCTTGAACTTTCTTGAAACCACGCGCGGCATCCGCCGAGCGTTCACCAACCGTAGGTTCTGCAACTACACTTCACCGCTACAAACGTCGCTATACCCAACAACCGGTAGGGAAATCGCGACATTCGCGTCCGGCACGTCCGTTAACGGTGGGTGGCCAGCGTGGCCAGCCGCACGAGCGAAGCTCCGTTGCAGCCGAGCTTCTTCGCGATGGCCTTGCGGTGGGTCTCGACGGTCTGCACCGAGATCCCGAGGGCCGTCGCGATTTGCTTGTTGGCCAGCCCGCGGCCAAGGTGGACGAACACGTCTCCCTCACGTTTGGTCAGCCGGGCCCGCACGGGCTCCCCGTTCGGCGACCCCGCCGGCTTCGCGACCCGCTCACCCACCGCCTCCTCGATCGCCGCGAGCAGGGCGGCCAAGGGCTCGGCCTTGCCAACGGTGGCGACGATCCAGTCGGCCAGGTCGGGCGGGCAGGCGTTGGTCGGGGCGGAATCCGTGATCACGATGCACCGCAAGCCCGGATGCATCGCCACGAGCCGCCGCAGCAGATCAAACCCGCTCCCGTCGCCGAGCACGCAATCGAGGATCAAGAGATCGATCGCCCGGCTGGCCTCCAGCCGATCGCCATCAGCGAGCGACGTTCCCGTCGCCACAATCTCGAGGCCCCGCAGGTTGCGGAGCGCCTCGCAGAGCAACTCCAGCACCAGCACCTGGTCCTGCACGACGACGCAGCGGATCCGACTGCCGTTGGCCGGGGCCTGGGATTCGACGTTCACTCGGCATGTCCTTCCGCCGTACGGGTGGCGGCCGGGATGGGCCGCCCGAAGGAAATGTCGCGAGCGGGCCGGATCTTGCGCGCCGGGCGGGAAACGGCTGGAAACCGCGGGGAACCCCCGCGAAATCCGGGTGAGCCGTCTGCCCGGAAGGCGGTATGCTCTGCTCTATCGAGCGGTCGGAGCCCCTCCGCAGGCCTCACCGATTTCCCGCCCCAGGGCCCGCCCGCTCGCCCCGCGCCATGCACACCACCTCGCTCCCCCTGCTCGACAAGCTGCGCGTGCGGCGGGACCATGTCTCGTGGTCGGAGTTCGTTGATCTCTACGCCCCCGTCCTCTACCGCTGGAACCTCGCCGCGGGCATGCAGCCGGCCGACGCGCAGGAGATCGTGCAGGAGGTGCTGCTCTTCGTGCACGAGCGGCTCGAGACCTTCGAGTGGCGGCGGCCCGGGGCGTTTCGGACGTGGCTCCGGCGGGTGACGGTGAACAAGACGCGGTCGTTGCGCCGCCGCAAAATCCTCGAGGCCCGCGTCGGCATCCCCGCCGACGACATCGACTCCTATCCCGATCCCCGGCTGGATGCGTCGTGGGCCGCCCACTACGCCGAAGACCTCTTCCAGCGGGCGTGTGAGATGGTCCGGCCCCTCGTCGAAGACACCACCTGGAAGATCTTCATGCGGGTGTATGTGGATCGCCAGCCGCCGGCCGCCGTCGCCCGGGAGTTTGGCGTTGCCCGCAACAAGGTGTATGTGGCGCAGTGCCGGTGTCTCGCCCGGGTGCGGGCGATCGTGGATCGCTACCTCGACGACTCGCCCTAGACGCTTCGCCGCCGCCGTCATGCCCACCGCCACGAGAAAACCAGCGCCGGCGACCTGCCCGCAGGACTCGATCCTGCAGGCGATCGCCGCGGGCCGGCTCCCCGAGCCGCTCTTGGGGGTGTATCTCGAGCACCTGGAATCCTGCGACGCCTGCTGTGCCCGGATCGAGCGGGTGGCGGCCCCGGTCGAGCCCGCCACACCGCATCATTCCAGCGGCCCCGAACGGCCCGAGTTCGCCCGCTGGCTCACGCGGCTGAAGGGGGCCACGCCCCCGGCCACGAGCGACGACGATCCCCTGATCGGCACCACGATCGGCGCGTTTCGGATCGTCGAGGTACTGGGAACGGGCGGCACGTCGATCGTGTACGAGGCGATCGACGAGCAACTGGAGCGGACGGTCGTGCTGAAGGTGCTCCGGACGGTGCCCGACGACGCCTCCGAGCAGCACCGGCTCGTGGTCGCCGAAGCCCGGGCCCTGGCGGCCGTGCAGCACGACGCCGTGATGCCCCTCCTGCAGCTGCTCTGGCACGACGCCGCGCCGGTGCTCGTGTTTCCCCGCCTGGCCGGCGAGACGCTCGCCGATGCGATCGCGGCCGGGAGCATCACGCCGCACGACGCCCTGACGGTCACGCGGGACGTCGCCCGCGGGCTCGCGCACACGCACGCGCTCGGCATCTTTCACCACGACGTGAAGCCTTCGAACATCTGGCTGCAGCGGCGGCCTGACGGGCAACTGTCGGCGCGGATCTTCGACTTCGGCCTCGCCGGCACCCCGACCGTGGTCGCGGGAACGCCCGGCTACGCCGATCCCGAGACGGCCGCCGGCAGCGCCCCGGAGCCCTGCGATCTGTTCTCGCTCGGCGTCGTCCTGCACGAGTGCCTCGCCGCCGCCGCTTCCACCACGGAGCCATGCCGCGACCTGGTCCGCCGCCTCACCGCCGCCAAGCCGGAGGCACGGCCGCGGGCCGCCGAGGTCGGCGCGGAGATCGATCGGTTGCTCGCGCCACGGCCGTGGGCGTGGCGACGGATGGCCGCCCTCGGCGTGGTGCTCGCGTGTCTGGCGGCAGCGGGCTTTGTGGCGATTGCCCGGCCTGCCCGCGGCCCCGCCGGCGGGTCGCTGGCCCCGTCAGGCTCCCTGCGGCCAGACCTCGTGCTTGCCGGCGTGGGGCTGCCAGTGGCCGTGTCGGGCGACGGGGCGGCGCGGTGCTTCGTGGCCGACGGGCCCGTCCTCCAGATCGAGCCCGTTTCCGGCGGCGGGCTGGTGGCGAGCGTGCCCCTGCCCTTCCGGCCCGACCGGCTCGCCTTCAACGAGGACGGCAGCCGCGTGGCCGCGGCCGACGCCTCGGGCCACGTGACCATCGTGGATATCCCTTCGGCCGCGGTCACGATCACCCACCGCTTCGCCGATGGCGTCGCCTGGCTCGGCTGGGCCGGCTGGAAACGGAATGCCCTCGTCGTTCTCAGCGGCAACGCCGTGCATGCGTTCTACAAGACGCGGCAAGACTCGCCCGACGGCGCCGCCCCGCCGGAGTGGTCGCTGCGACCGTTGCGGGAGGATGTCCACGTGATCGCCACCCTGCCGGGCACCGAGGCCGTGCTGAGCGTCGATGATGCCGGCCAGCCGACGATGTGGTCGGTCGGCGGGCTGACCGAAGACGTGCCGCTGATCGGTGGCGCGATCATTCCGTCACGGACCTGGACCCCGGGCTTGATGGGCTGGAAGAGTCGGGGCGTGTGCTTCTTCGCCGAGGGACGCAAGGTGACCGAGGTCGCACTGCACCACGACATCGAACGGTACACGCTCCCTGCCCCGGCAAAGGCCATCACCTGGGTTGGCGACTCGCGTTTCGTGTTGCTCACGGATGAGCCAGGCGCGAAGCCGCGGCTCCTGCTCGCCGACCGCTCGCGACCAGACTGGAGCCGCGAGCTCGACGTCGGCGGAGCGACAATCGACTCGATCAGCCTGCTCGCCGACCGCCAACGGGTCGCCGCCATCACGAGCGACGGCAGCCTGCGGATCTATCGGCTCCCCGAGCGGCCCTGACCGCCGCGAGGCGATCGGGCCCTTCATCCGCACCACGGCCCAAGCCTGTTCCTCTGCGCAGTCGACGTCGCTGCCCTTGTCCTAAGTGGCGTCGAGCCACGCACCAAGCTCGACACGGGCGAACACCGCCGCTGAGCGCGGAACGCCTTGTGTGCTAGAGCCCAAGCGAGGCCAGTTGGGCCTGCAGCCACGCCGTCCGCTCCTCCTCGCCCTGGGCCACGGCCTCCCATTCCCGACGAATCAGACCGGCGTCGATTTCGTCTCGATTGGCAGCCAGCAGCGTGCGGATGTCTTCCTGATCCTGGGGTCGAAAGGACACCAGTTTGGTGACGATGAGCCCCTCCGGAGCGAGGACTCGCAGCGAGTGGCCGGGAGTCCACGGCAACGACGTTGCGGCGGCCAACGCATGGACATACAGGGGCAGTACGGGCTTCAGCCAATCGATCCGGACCACGCCGAACCGAAAAGCCGTCATGTGATGCTGGACGAACTCACGAATGACCGCATCCCGGTCCAGCGTGAAGCCGCGGCGGGCAAGTTCGTCGAGCAGGCCGGGCAAGGCAATCTGTGGCACTTCGAGCAGGATGTCGAGGTCCTGGGTGAACCGCGGCCGGCCCCGGAGAATTGTGGCCACGCCACCCAGCACCGCGTATCGGATGCCGCGCGCGTCAAAAACCTCGCCCAGCACCTCGCTGGCCGCGACGAGATCGCCGGCCAGCGGCTCAGGGGTTTCCGCCATGTCGCACCAGGAACTGAGCGATCGCCTCGCGGGCCAAATCCTCCTGCCGCTGGCGGTAGGCCTCCACGAAGGCCCGCTTGGGCGATCGGGCGATCAGAACCGCACCGGCGGCCAACACCGACCGGATCGCCCGCATGCGTTCGGCCGGAGTCGCCTCGCGGAATCGGGCAGCCTCCTCCGCCGAAACCTCGGCAGCGGTCGGAAAATGAAGGTCGCCGAGATCCACTGAAACACCTGGAGGCGGAACGGATGCGAGCACCAGCATCAACAGTATATCGACCGCGCCCACGGTTCAGAGGCCAGGACAGGAAGCTGACGGCCAACACACGTCTTGCTTCACGGCAGGCCCAGTAGGCCACCGGCAGCCGCGCGGCCGGCCTAGGCAATCACGCTGTCCACCGCCACGCCGGCCACGTCGGTGAGCCGGAAGTCGCGGCCGTTGAAGCGATACGTGAGCCGCTTGTGATCCATGCCGAGCAGGTGCAGGATCGTGGCGTGGAGGTCGTTGACGCTCACCCGGTCGGTCACGGCCTTGAAGCCGAACTCGTCGGTGGCCCCGTGGCAGACGCCCGGCTTCACGCCGCCGCCGGCCATCCAGACGGTGAACGCGTGCGGGTTGTGGTCGCGGCCCGGCTGGCCCCCCTTCTGCGCGATCGGCAGCCGGCCGAACTCGCCCCCCCAGATCACGAGCGTCTCGTCGAGCAGCCCTCGGCGGGCGAGGTCTTCGAGCAGCCCGGCGATCGGCCGGTCGGTCTCCTTGGCGAAGCCCGAGTGGTTGCCGAGGATGTCGGCGTGGCCGTCCCAGCTCCGCTGGTTCTCCTCGCCGCCCGAATAGATCTGCACGAACCGCACGCCCCGCTCCACCAATCGCCGGGCGATCAGGCACTGCTTGGCGAAATGACCGCAGGTCGGATCGTCGAGGCCGTAGAGGTCGTGGGTCTCCTTCGTCTCGCGCGCCAGGTCGAGCGCCTCCGGCGCCGTCATCTGCATCCGGTAGGCGAGTTCGAAACTCTCGATCCGGGCCTGGAGCGCGGAGTCGGCGCCGGCGGCGGCGAGGTGCTGGCCGTTGAGCCGCCGGGCAAGGTCGAACTGGGCCCGCTGCTGGGCGTCGGAGAGGGCCTTGTCGCGGACGAGATTCGGAATCGGCGTGCCGGCCGTGTCGAGGCCCGTGCCCTGAAACACACCCGGGAGGAAGCCGGCCGACCAGTTGGCCGCGTAGCCCTTGGGCAGCCCCCTGCCCTTCGTGTCATACATCACGACGAACCCCGGCAGGTCGCGGTTTTCGCTCCCCAGGCCGTAGCTCACCCACGAGCCGGTGCAGGGGAAGCCCATCCGCATCACGCCGGTGTTGATCTTGAGCAGGGCCGGGGCGTGGTTGTTGGAGTCGGTCCAGCAGCTCTTGAGAAACGCCATCTTGTCGACGTGCTTCGCGAGATGCGGAAACAGGCTCGAAACCCAGGCGCCGCTCTGGCCGTGCTGGCGAAACTCGAACGGGCTCTTCATCAGGCCGCCCACGGCATTGGCGAAGAAGCCGGTGTTCTTGTCGAAGCCGGGCAGCGGCTCACCGTCGCGTTGGGCGAGCGCGGGCTTGTAGTCGAAGGTGTCGACGTGGCTCGGGCCGCCGTTGATGAACAGCCAGATCACGCTTTTCGCCTTGGCCGGAAAGTGGCTCGGCCGTGGGGCGAGCGGAGCGTCGGCGAGCGCGGCGGGCTCGCTGGCGGCCGGCGCCTCGCCCTGGAGCATCCCCGCGAGGCCGAGCAACCCAAAACCGGCACCGGCGCGGCGGAGCAGTTCGCGACGCGGCAGGCCCGCGGGAGGCAGATCGGCCGAAAAGTCGTTTCGCATGGTGGGCCTCGTCATTCGATGTGGAGCGTCTCGTTGAGCCCCATCAACACCTGGCAGAAATCGGCGAGCGCCAAGGCGGACGCGTCACCGCGGCCGTTGGCCGCGTGGGCGGCGGTCTGCGCGGCCAGAAAGTCGGCGGCGCCCTGACGCTCGTCTTCCGAGGGCCCGCGGCCGAGCGCCGTCGCATAGGCCGCGTCGACCACGCGCTCCGGCGAGGCTGGGTCGGCCGCAGCGCCGATCCGCGTGGCGAAGGCCTGGGCCCATTTCCGGGCCGTCGGCGAGTTCATCATCGCCAGGGCCTGCGGCGCGGTGGTCGTGATCGACCGCTTGGCGAGGCCCGCGATGGTGTCGGGCGAGTCGAACGTGCGGAGGAAGAGCGGCAGCTTGCTTCGCTTGAGCTCGAGGTAGAGGCTGCGCCGCGGGCTCGCCTCGTCGCGGCCG
>JBILOA010000084.1:0-6755 GCA_044374735.1 Pirellulales bacterium
CGTGCGATACCAACTGATCGCCACGCCGCCGCCTGCGCCGCCGACCACGAACGTGTAGCGGGCCTTTGCGCTCGAGATGCGGCGGATGCCGAACAGCCGGTAGGTCACGCTGCCGCCCCCTTCCGCCACCTTCACCAACTGCAGGCCGCGGAGGGAGATCAGAGGCAACTGCCGCCGCCGGGCAGGCGCTTGCGAAGAAAGTTCATGCGCTGCTCGACCGGCATCGCCAGCCGGCGGCGAATGAGCTCTTCGAGTTGCCGGTCGCTTTCTTTGCGCAAGGCGTCGAGCGCCTTCCGACGGGCCGACGATCGGGGTTTTGGGGACGGCATGTCAGGAACCTCGAGGCCGCCGGGAGGCGGTGGCTTTGAGCGTCTTTTCGAGCACGGGCAATACGGCGAGATCCCGCTCCCGCCCGGCCGCTTTCTTGCTGGCGATGATGTCGGGCAGGGAGGCCACCTTGGCGGCCGCGTTGCCGATCAAGACGGCCTCGAGCTTTTGCCCGGCGAGGGCGGCGACCACTCGGGCGAGAAGGGGGCTCGCATCCATGCCCCAATCATACCCGAAGGGCTGTTTCATTCGCCGCCCACGAAGTCGGCCCGGGTGGCCGAGGCCAGGGGGCTCTGGCCCGGACGGCCTCGTGCGGGCGATCCTTCATGCACTCGATCACCGCGACGAGGTGCTCGCCCGCCAGCGGGCGATGCTCACGCGACTGGCCAACCGCACCTGGGCCGACGTGGCGGCCGAGATGCTGGGGCTCGCCGCTCGGGAGTGAGAGCGGCCGGGGGCTAGGAGCGATCCCAACTGGTCGCCACGCCGCCGCCTGCGCCGCCCACCACGAACGTGTAGCGGGCCTTTGCGCTCGAGATGTGGCGGATGCCGAACAGCCGGTAGGTCACGCTGCCGCCCCCTTCCGCCACCTTCACCAACTGCAGGCCGCGGAGGGAGATCAGCCGGTCGTTGGCGTAGTACTGCAGGTCGGAGAGCCGAACGTCGGCGACGGCCCCGCGGAGGGTGAACTGGAGGTAGTGCTGCCGAGCCAGTGTCGTGGGCGGCGTGATGCCCGACGTGAGCGTGGGCAGCGGGGTGGCCACGTTGGCCGACGAGTTCGGGGTCTGCGACCCGATCACGAAGTCGGCCTGCACCGCCGTGGCGGGAGCCGACGCCACGCTCGCCCGGAAGAGCGACTGGCTGGACAACTTGCCGTCGGAAGCGGTGAGCACGAAGTCGTCGAACACCGTGCCCACGACCCGGTTCATCGCGGCGCGAACCGGTGTGTAGGTGTAGGCACCCGTGGCACGGTTGACCCGCAGCGTTCCGAGCGGCGAGCCCTTGGTCACGAAGCCGCCCTGCACGCGGCCGCCGGCGATGCCGTAGGCCAGCCGGTCGCCGTTGGCGTCGGCCGCCTGGAGCCGGCCCGTGGCGGGCTGGAACGCGTCGAAGGCGGCGGTGTTCACATATTGCGTGGCGGCGGCCGCGATCGACGGGGCGCTGTTGGCGGCACCCGGCAGGAACGGATCGACGATCCGTTCGAGCGTCGGGTCGTCGTCGCCGAAGGCGTTGTCGGTGAGCACGACCACGATCGCGTCGACCACGCCGTGGCCCGGCTGGCCGGGCTGCTGGAAGTCGACGAAGATCGCGCCGTCGGTGTCGTAGATGCCGTCGGCGTTCGTGTCGCGGGCCGTGAAGTCGCGCCAGCCGGGGGTGGCGATCGGGTTTCCGTCGAGGTCGATGAGACTCAGGCCGACGCCGGTGTAGGCGTCGATCGTGCTCTGCGAGACCAACTTACGAGCGGCGTTGAAGCCGAGGATCCCGTTGGCGCCGCCGCGGGTCGGGATGCCGGCCGCGGAGACGTCGAACGACACCTGGATCTGCGTGCCAGCCCGGCCCGGCGCGAGATCGACGAGGCCCCAGCTGGCCAGCGACTCGACGCTATACTTCATCGCGTCCCAGCGGACGGTCGAGAAGTCGCCGGTCACCGGACTGGTCGCCGACAAGGCCGCGGGCGCGACGACGCGGATGTCGAGCAGCTGCGCCAGCGGGTCGACGTCCTGCATCAGCGCGGAGAGCGAGGCGAAGTTGAGGCCGCCCGGGCCCTGGAGCGGCCGGGTGTTCACGACCATGGTCGAGACCGTGCGCGGGTTGACCGTGTTGATCGTGGCCGGGTTGAGGCCGGCGCTGAAGTCGGCCTGGGCGCCCCAGGCGAGCGTGGTGACCGAGTTTTGCTGCGAATCCGCGGTGCCGTCGGCGTTGCGGTCGCCCGCGGCCCCGGCGAGTCGGGTCTCAGTGGCCTGTGGGATGCTGTCGCGGTCGAGGTAGTCGCGCGTGTCGAAGCTGAGCACCAGCTGCGTCTCGTTGCCCGACTCGTCGCGGAGGAAGAGCGGGAAGCTGTCGATGCGGCTCGTGCCGGCCACCGGGGTGTAGGTGTAGGCGCCCGTGGCCGTGGTGACGGCGAGCGACGCCCCGTTGACGGTGGCCGTCATGCCGACGACGCGGCCGCCGGAGGTCTGTTCCGCGCCCCCGACGATGCCCATCGTGAGCCGTTCGCCGTCGAGGTCGATCCACGTGCCGTCGGGCTGCGGCGCCACCGGGAAGGAAACACCGGCCAGATAGTTGATGACGCCGAGGTTGCCGTAGACGCGGGAGGCGAGCGTCTGCCGCTTGGCGGGCTGGTCGTAGAGCACCGGCACGCTGTCGATGCGGAAGGCGTTCTGGGCCCCCGTGTCCGACCCGTTGCCGCTCTCGTTGCCGTTGGCGTCCCGCAGGTTCACGACGTAGTCGCCCCGAACCTGCGGCTCCAGGAACGCGATCGTGTAGCGGCCTGCGGGCGACTCGGTGACGGTGTACTGGCTCGGGGCGACGATCCCGGCGGGGCCGCGGATCACCGGCGTCTGGCCCTGCTCCCCGATGATCACGACGGTCGGCTGCACGAGCCCCGTGAAGCGGTCGCCCGGCGTCGGGTCCTGGGGCGTGGAGGTGATGCTCCCGAAGGTCGGCCGGGTGGGTGCGACCGTGTCGACGCTGAAGGACGTGGTGAAGGGCGGGGCCGCCGTGCCGGCGAGGTTCGAGACCGCGACGTCGAAGCGGGCGGAGGCCTGCGGCAGTCCGGCCAACGCCGCGGTGGGCAGCGTGAAGCTCGCCGCGCCGTCCGTCACGACGGCCTGATAGCCGGTGCCGGCGAGCGTGAGCATGGCGATTCGGCCGTTCTCGATGCCGGCGAACGCGACCATCACGGTGGCGGGCGTCGCTGCTTCGCCTGCCGACAGCACGCTGCCGAACGAGGCCGCCAGGGCGAGCACCGCCGGCGGCTCGTTCCCCGTGTTCGCCGCCACCCGGAGCAGCTGCACCGCTGCGGGCGACACGTTGCCGCTCGGGTCGGTGGCGGTCACGCGGACCTCGTGGACGCCGGCCGGCAGCGTGATGACCGTGCCGGCCAGCGTGGTGGCCGTCGCGAGGGGGATCGACCAGTTGCCGTTGGCATCGACCAGCGTTTCGAAGACCGCCTCGCCGATCGCGAGCCGCACCGTGCTGCCCGCCTCGGCCGTGCCGGAAAAGACGGGCGAGTTCGACGGCGAAGTCGCGGGCGACGACACGACGGGACGGGCCGGCGCGGTCGTGTCGACCTTCAGCCGCAGGCTGGCGGCGGCCGACGTGTAGCCCGTCGGCCCGGTGGCGGTGGCCTCGAGGTCGTACTCGCCGTCGGCGAGCGTCTCCAGGATGCCGCTGGCGGGTGTGCTGCGGCCCAGATCCACCCGCCAGATGCCGTCCATGTCGACCGTCGTGCGGTACACGGTGACCGGCGTCTGGCCCGCTCGACGGATCGAGAGCGTGAGCATCGTGGCCGCCGGGCCGGTGCCGGTGAGCGAGGGCGTGGAGGTGCCGACGAGCGGCGGGGTCGTGAAGGCCGGCATCGCCGGAGCCGACCGGACGATCTGCAGGGCCTGGCGGTCCGAGGCCCCCTCGACGGTGCCGATCACGGCCACGGCCCGGACGTCGCGGGTGCCGGCGACGAGGTCCGCCGGCGGCGTGAACGACCAGGTGCCGGCGGCGGACGACGTCGCCGTGCCGAGGAGAGCGCCGTCGACGTAGATCCGCACCGAGCGGGACGCCGGCGCCGTGCCCTGGATCACGGGCCGCAGGGCGGCCGTGACGCTCGGCGAGGTGATCTGCGGGGCCGATGCGTCGAAGGCGATCGACCGCGGTGCGGAAGCCGCGGAGGCGTTGCCGGCGACGTCGATGGCCGTGGCCGTGGTGGCGAACGGCCCGCCGGGCAGCGGCACGGCCGGGCCCGTCACCGGCGGGTCGGACACCACGTCGATCGCCCAGTTGCCGCTCCCGTCGGCCGTAGTGAGGTAACTGCTTCCGGCGTAGCCCGCCGCGGCGGCAAACGTGACCCGGACCGTGCTGCCAGGTTCGGCAGTGCCCGTGATGCGGCCGCCGGTCGTGCCGGATGTCGTAATGCCCGGCAGGGCGGGCGTCGACAGGTCGATGATCCAGTCGCCGAGCGGGACGGCGCCGCTCGCGAGGCTGCCCGACTCGCCGACGATCGACAGCCGGTGCATGCCCTCGGCGAGCGGCAAGCCGGTGACGCTGAACGTCCCGCTCGGGCTGGCGGTCGCCGTACCGACGACCACCGGCGAGCCGGTGCCACCGGGCACGGCGAGCAGGTTTACCGTGGAGCCCGGATCGGCGACGCCGGCCACGGTGATCACCGGGTTGCGAGTGATCCGGTCGGTGACGCTCGCGCCACTGTCTTCCGAGATGCGATAGAACACGGGCGTGTCGACGGCGGCCGTGATCGCGACCGTGAAGGTGCCCGTGCCGACCGCCGCACTGTCGTCGGCCGTGATCGTGAAGACGTCACTTGCATCGGCGATGATCGCGTTCATCCGCTGGGCGTCGGGCCGGTAGACGTAGGCCCCGGTCGCCACGTTCACGGAGAGCGTGCCGTAGAGCCCCTGCCGCGTGGCGATGCCGAACGTCGGCTGGACGCCCTGGATGCCCCAGGTGCGGGTCGCGGCCTGGTCCGCGTCGCTGCCGACGAGCGTGCCGGTGGCGTCGGCGAACGTGTCGGCCGCGATCGTGTCGGTGTACGCCCGCTGGACGGGGGCGACCGTCGGCGCGTCGTTCGTGCCGCGGATCGTGATCACGAGCACGGCGGTATCGAGCGACGAGCCGTCTGTGAGCGTGTAGTTGAACGACTCGGTGAGCGTATCGCCCGGTCGCAGGGCCTCGACGGCGGCGTTCGTCTCGTCGATCCGGTAGGTGAACGAGCCGTTGGCCAGGACGGTGAGCGAGCCGTAGCTGCCGACGAGCGGCTGGCCGAGCGTCCCGGCCGTGCCAGAGCCCTCGGTGGCTCCGAGCCGGATGGCGGTGACCGTCAGCGGGTCGTTCTCGTTGTCGGTGTCGTTGGTGAGCAGGTTGCCGGTGGCGTTCGACCCGCCCGTGGCGTTGGCGGCGCCGCCGGCCTCGACCGCGGTGCCGGTGTCGTCGGAGCCGACTGGCGGCAGGTTCACCTTGACGCCGGCGGTGGAGGGCACGCCATTCAGGGTGAGCACGCCGGCATTACGGGCGAGGTCGGTGATCGAGCCGCCATTGAGGTCGATCTGGCTGCCGAGGCTGACGCCGTCGTTGTCGACGTCGCCCGATACGAGCACGTACGTGAACACAAGCGTGGCCGGCGTGGCGTTGGGGGTGCTGTCACCGGGCACGTAGGCGAGCTGCCGAACGGTCGACCCGATCGTGAGGCCGATCGTGGGGGCACCGGTCACGATCACGCTCTCGCTCAGCGTCACGGTGAAGGTGAGCACCTGGCCCGCCCGGTAGAAGCCCGCCTGCGGGACGCTCACCGCCGTGACCGTCGGGGCCACGGTCTCGCGGGAGACGGTGACGGTCGAGGCGGCGAGCGTGCCGGTGAGCGTGTCGGTGCCGCCCCCATTGTCCGAGAGGCTCGAGAGCGTCACGACCCGCTGGCCGACGGTGGAGGCCGGCTTGGCGTTGCGATAGGTGAGGCCCGTGAGGAGCGAGGCCGCGGCGGCCGGCGTGAGTCCGGACGGGAACGCGAGCGTGACGGTGGCCGTGCCGGAGGCGACGCCCACGACGGCCGCGCCGCCGCTGATCGCGACCGTGCCGGCCACCAGCGGCACGTCGGTGCCGGAGATCGCGAGGATCTCGTCGGACCCGTCGGCCACGTTCGTCACCGTGACCACCATGCCACGAACGAGGTCGTTGGCCTCGACCAGCGAGAGCGCCGGCGAGCCACCGAAGATGGCCGACGCACCGCCTCGGTAGGAGGTGTGGGTGGGATTGAGGGCGGTCGCGGCGGTGAGGACGACCGGGGCGTCGTTCACGTCTGTGACCGAGATCGTGAAGGCCTTTTCGAACGAGAGGCCGCCCTGGTCGACGGAGCGGACACGGATGGAATACGTGCTCTGCGTCTCGAAGTCGAACGCTCCATTGGTCCGCAACTGGCCGCCGACAATCTGGAATGCGGCGTTGTCGATGTCGCCGGCGCCCGAGACGAGCGTGTAGGTGAATGTATTGCCAGTATCTACGTCGGTCGTCGAGAAGCTGCCGACGGCCGTGCCGCTGGTCGAGTTCTCAGCTACGCTGGCCGCCGACAACGTGATGTTGGTCGGGGCCTCGTTGACGTCGGTGATCGTGAGCGTGAAGCCGACCGTGACCGGAGTGCTGCCCGAGAGCGAGGTGTCTTCGACGTTGACCGTGACGGCGTACGAGGTCTGCGTTTCGCGATCGAG
>JBILOA010000085.1:0-6749 GCA_044374735.1 Pirellulales bacterium
GAGACGCTGCTCGTGACGGGCGGAGATCCGCTGACGGTGCTCGAACGAGTGCCGCCGGCGAAGGTCCGCGAGGCGCTCACCGGCCCCGAGGGCTTCTCCGTAGAGACCGCCGGCAGGGTCTTCGACCAGGCGATCGAGCGGGGCCTGTGGCAGGCCGCGGCGGCGGTCACGCTGCCGCTGGTGCCGGAGGGGGAGGCGGTCACGGCGCCGGCCGGCATGCCGGGCACGCTGCCGCCGGCGGTCCGCGAGTCGCTCGTCAGGGCGCTCGGCGTGCCCGACGCGACGCTTCAGTTCGCCGCGGCCCGCACCCTCGCGCTGGCGGCAGGCGAGCGGCCCTACCGGGGGTCGAGCCGCGTACTCGAGACGCTCATGTTCGCTGCCACGGCCACCGGCCGCGACCGGGTCGTCGTGGCCCATCCCGAGCTTGCCGTGGCCCACGAGCTCGCCGCCGGCGTGTCCCGCCACGGCTATGAGCCGATCGTGGTCCGCAGCGGGCGGCAGGCGATCTTCGCCGCCCGCGGCAACGCCGACACCGTGCTCGTGATCCTGGCGGCGCGACTGATATCGCCGACCGCGCTCGAGACGACGCAGTTCCTCCAGCAGCAGGGGCTCGGCGATATCCCGGCGGTGATGGTCGTCGTCGATCCGCTCGACGACGACGGTCGGGGCAAGTATCTCGCGAAGCTGATCCTCTCGTTTTGCGATCTCGACCGGGTGGCGATCGTCGACCGGCTCGAGAGCCTGTTCGAGCCCGTCGTTGATCCGGAGACCGGCAAGCAGATCCTCGCACCGCGGTTTCCCGACCTGCTCGCGCAGGCCGCCGGCCCGGCCGCGGTCGATCCGGCCAGCCGCAACACGGCGGCGGAGGTGCGGCTCGTGCGGGCCCGCGAGGCGCTCGGTCTCTTGGGCCGACTCGGCCGCCGGGGCTGGGACGTTTCCCCCGCCCAGGAGACGGCCGAACTCGCGCTCTTGAGCCAGCAGCTCTATCCGGCGGCCGCCTCGCTCCTGGCCTCCATGGGCCGGGCCGGGGCCCAGGCGGCCCTTGAACAGGAGGCCCGCCGCAGCGACCTCCCCGAGCCCGCCCGACTGGTGGCCAAGTCGGCCTTCGAGGCGAGCGTGGACCGCTGGGGAATCCTGCTCGAAAGCCGTCAGATGCTCACCGCCTACGGACGGTACAATCGGGCCACCGACGACACGGCCCGCCGTGCCGCCGGCGACATTCTGGATGTGCTCGAGGCGGCGGGCAGGAAGAACACGATTTCCCCCGCCGATGCTGCGCCCATCCGCCCCCGACGGTGACGAGTCGCCGACCGCCCCGATCGCCGGCCTGATCGGGTCGAGCCCCGCGATGCTCGAGGTCTACGCCACCACCCGGCGGGTGGCGGCCTCCAACGCCTCGGTGCTCCTGCTCGGCGAGACGGGCACCGGTAAGGAGTTGATCGCCAAGGCGATCCACGAGCTCTCGCCGCGGGGAAGCGGGCCCTTCGTCCGGGTCAACTGCGGCGCCCTCTCGGAGAGCCTGCTCGAGAGCGAGCTGTTCGGCCATGTCCGCGGGGCCTTCACTGGCGCGGTGGCCAACCGGGCCGGCCGGTTCGAGGCGGCCCACACCGGCACGATCTTCCTCGACGAGATCAACTCCACGACCCCGAAGCTCCAGGTCAAGCTCCTGCGGGTACTCCAGGAGCGGGAGTTCGAGCGGGTCGGCGACACCGAGACGATCCGGGTCGACACCCGCGTGATCGCCGCGAGCAACCGCGACCTGCTCGACGAGGTTGCCAAGGAGAGCTTCCGCGAGGACCTCTACTACCGGCTCAACGTGGTGCCGATCGTGCTGCCGCCGCTGCGGGCCAGGCGGGAGGACATTCCGCTGCTCGTGGCCCACTTTCTCGAGATCTACAACGAGCAGAACGACCGCTACGTGGTGCACATCCACAAGGACGCCGCGGAGGCGCTCGTCCGCTACCACTGGCCGGGCAACGTCCGCGAACTGCAGAACGTGGTGGAGCGGTGCGTGGTGATGGCGCCGACCGACGAGATCACCTGCGATCTCCTGCCGGCCGGCATCCGCGGCGGCCGCGAGACGGCCGTGATGCCGGGCCGCGGCGGCGACCTCGACAGCCTGGCCCGGGAACTCGTGGAGCAGGGTCTGGCCACCGCGCCGGCCGGCGACGACGCGCTCTTCGACCGGGTGGTGAGCCGCGTGGAGCGGGAACTGATCGCGCAGATGCTCGCGGCCTGTGGCGGCGTGCAGTTGAAGGCCGCCGCGCGGCTGGGCATCAACCGCAACACGCTCCGCAAGAAACTCCTCGAGCATGGCCTCGAGGAGGGAGAGGCGACGTGAAGCTGGTTTGCGCCGTCGCGGCGGCCGTCCTCGTGGCGGGATCCGCGATCGCCGCCGAGCCGCCGCGGCCCAACATCCTCCTGATCGTGGCCGACGACCTCGGCTGGAGCGACGTCGGCTGGCACGGCGGGTTCGGCAAGACGCCCCACATGGACCGGCTCGTCCGCGAGGGGGTGGAGCTCGATCGCCACTACGTGCAGCCCGTCTGCACGCCCACGCGGGCCGCGCTGCTCACGGGCCGCTACCCCGGCCGGTTCGGGCCGCACGCGATCGCGCCGAGCAACCGCCGGGCGTTGCCGCCGGGAACGGCGACGCTCGCCACGGTGCTCCGGTCAGCGGGCTACGCGACCTTCCAAGTCGGGAAATGGCACCTCGGCTCGCGGCCCGAGTGGGGACCGAATTATTACGGCTTCGACCACTCCTACGGCACGCTCACTGGCGCGGCCGACCCGTGGACCCACAAGTATCGCCGCGGGCCGTATGAAGACACCTGGCACCGCGACGGCGTGCGGCTCGACGAGGACGGCAACGCCACGGAGCTCGTGGCGGCCGAGGCGGTGCGGCGCATCCGGGAAGGGGCCGCGATGGAGGATGCCGCCGGCGGTCGGAAGCCGTGGTTTCTCTCCGTCGCCTTCCACGCCGTGCATACGCCGCTGGACGCCCCCGAGGCGTGCAAGCGGCTCTACGACGGCGTGCGGTTCGACGCCGATCCCGTCAAGCACGACTCGCGGCTCCGGCTGGCGGCGATGGTCTCGCAACTCGACGCCAAAGTCGGCGAGCTGGTGGCGGCCCTCGACGAGACGGGCCAGCGGCAGGACACGCTCATCGTGTTCACAAGCGACAACGGCGGAATCGAGTCGCTCAAGAACGCCTATGTGGGCGACGTGCCGGACTCACCGCTCAACAGCGAGAACGACCCGCTCCGGGGCCAGAAGAACACGCTCTGGGAAGGGGGCGTGCGGGTCTGTGCCTTCGCCAACTGGCCGGGCGTGCTCGCACCGCGGAAGTGCCCGGCGGTGATCCACGCGGCCGACTGGTTTCCGACACTGGCCGGGCTCTTGGAGCTCGCCCAAGGGCAGAGCCTCGGCTGGGACGGCATCGACCGCTGGGCGGCGATCGCGGGCTCGGGGGCCGCGGCCCGACCGAAGCCGCTGTGCATCGTGCACGCAAGCGGCCGGGCGGTCTATGAGAGCGATCGCGACGGCGACTGGAAGCTGATCGTGCGGAAGAAGGAGCCCGCAGCGCTCTACGACCTCGCGGCCGATCCCTTCGAGACCAAGAACCTGGCCGCCGAGCAGCCCGCCGTGGTCGAGCGGCTGACGGCGATCGCCGCGGCCGACGCCGCCCGCGACGTCACGGACTTGCCGGCCGACCTGCGGGACACGCCGCACTGATGCGGTGCGGGCTCATGCTCGGCCGCCTGCGCGCCGTGAATCTTGCGCGGGCAGGGCCGCTCTAGCGGCGCTTTTTCTCACGTTCGAGCATCTCGGTGAGGTCCATGATCTCGCGATTCAAGCGGTCGATTTCGTCTTGCCGGTTCGCCGACTCCCGCCGGCCCCGCAGGATTTCATTCCCCAGGCTTTCGGCGACCACCCTGATTTGCTCCGGCGAAAAGTGCAACGCAGCCGGTCGTGGCTCAGGCGCGCGGATGTCGCTCTGGTATCGGCTACCCTCCGGGAGCCGAGCGTTGATCCGGGAGATGGCCGGTTCCACGTGTTCCCACACCCGCCGTTGCACCTCGAGGGGTGGGGTCACCGCGTCGGGGCGAAGATCGGTGAGTTTCTCACACAGGGGATCCGACAGGATTCTCGTCTCGCCCAGAATCCGGTTGAGGGCCACCATGAAATGGAGCTCGGCATCCGACATCGAGCGGTTCACGCGTTTTAAGGTGGTCGGATTCAGGCTCCCCGCCGGAATCTCGAGCCACTCGGTGAAGTGCTCCAAAACCCGGTCGGCACAGACGCTGTAGTTGTGGATGGTCAAATCCACCGCCGGGCATCGCTCCAGCCGCTCCAGCCAACTCTCGAGCAGAAAAATCCAACGGGTGCCGTGACGGACATTCTCCTCGACGTCGGCGAACTCGATGTCGGTCCCGCCCCGGGCCTTGATCTTTTGTTGCCAGACCGAACAAAAAAGGCTGACGGGGTTGCGGATGAAAATCAAAATCTTGACCCGGTCGTAGCCATGGAACCGGGCGACGTCTTCCAGGTAATCGGCGGCCTCGTTGGCGACGAATTTCCCGAAGATTGTTTCGCTCGAATAGAGCAGGGACGAGCCGTCCGAGGCGCGGTTTCCCTGGAGTGAACCGGAAAAGGTTTCACGCGAATCGAACAACTGTGCCCCGTTGCCGTTCGCGATGGTGGCGTCCGGGGCGATCGCTGCGTCGTTGCCTATCGCGTAGCGAATTCCGTTCTCAGCCAGTGCCCGCTTGTTCGAGCGGAGAACATGCTGCAGGTAACTGGAACCCGTCTTCGGATGTCCTGCATGAAGAAACAGCGTAGCCATCAGTCGCGGCTGTCCTCGGCCATGTCGCGGGCGTGGTAGCTCGAGCGCACGAGCGGCCCGCTGGCCACCTTGCGGAAGCCCAAGTCTCGGGCGATTCGCCCGAGCTCGTCGAACTCCTCGGGGGGCACGTAGCGGTCCACCGGGAGCGAGTCGGCCGTGGGCTGGAGGTACTGGCCGAGCGTCAGGTAGTCGACGCCGTGGTCGAGCAGGTCGGCGAACACGTCGAGCAGTTCCTCGCGGGTCTCGCCCAGACCGAGCATCAGGCCGCTCTTGGTCTTGATATCGGGCACAAGCCGCTTGGCCCGGGCGAGGAGTTCGAGCGTCCAGGCGTAGACGCTCTTGCGGCCGCGGACGGTGCGGTAGAGCCGCGGCACCGTCTCCGTGTTGTGGTTGAACACTTCGGGCCGCGATCGCATCAGCGTCTCGAGCGCACCCTCCTTGCCAATGAAGTCCGGCACGAGCACCTCGATCGTGGCGCCGGTCGCCGCCCGTACCGCCTCGACCGTCTTCCGAAAGTGCTCGGCGCCCCCGTCGTCGAGGTCGTCACGGGTCACACTCGTGATCACGACGTGGGCCAGCCCCAGCCGCTTGGCCGCCTCGGCCACCCGCGCGGGCTCGTCCCCCTCCAGCTCCTCCGTCTTGCCGCGGGGCACGCTGCAGAACCCGCAGGGGCGGGTGCAGACGTTGCCGAGGATCATGAACGTGGCCGTCCGCTGCGACCAGCACTCCAGCCGGTTGGGGCACTTGGCCGAGGAGCAGACCGTCTCCAGGCCGAGTTCGGCGATCAGCCCCGCGGTCTCGCCTAGGCCGCCGCCGGGGGCGAGGTTTTGCCGCAGCCATGGGGGCAGGCGGCGAACCGGGGGCGGAGCCGCCGGCTCGGCGAGCGACACGATCGGCAGAGAGAGGCTGGGGGAGGCGCTATCCGACACGGCTGACGGCTCCGGGGAGGGAGGGGCCCGCGGCGACGGTGGCGACCGGAAAGCCCGAATGGATGTGAGTCTGCTCGAAGCCGAAGGCATCGGCGAGCTGCTCGACGAGCGAGGTACGGGCGTCTTGCAGCCTGACGCGCCGCTGGATGTCGGCCTCCACGGAGCCCATGGTCACAGGCACAACGCCCCCGTGCGCCGCCGGCCGGCGACCGGCGACCACCCGCTGGTGGACCTCGAGCGGCGGGCAGACGTTCACGAACCCGCCGTGGGCGACACCGCCGCGGCGGATGGCCAGCCCCACCGCCGCCAGGAGCCCGGTCCGGCCGAAGATGCCGCAGGTGCCGGGATGCCGGACGGGCCCGGTCTTGAGCGCCCGCAGGGTCGCGGCGAGCCCCCGTTCGAACCGATCGAGGCAGGCTCCCACGTCGTGCGGCCCGAGGCCGAGGTCATCGAGCGATGCGAACAGCGAGACACACACCTGCCCCGGCCCGTGGGCCACCGCGCCGCCGCCTCGGCCGGTGAACCGCAGCGGCAGCCGACGCGACTGGAGTTCCTCGTCGGCCATCAGCACATCGGCCCGCGAGCCGAGCCGCCCGATCGTGATGCAGGGTTCGAGTTCGAAGACGACGAGCGTGGGATGCCGGCCGCCCGGCAGGGCCGCCTCGCCGGCGAGCCGCTCGGCCATCCGGGCGTAGCCCGGCCAGTCGATTCGGCCGGCGAGCCAGGCCGAGAGCGGGCGCGTGGGTGTGGCGGCGTCGGAAGGGTCAAGCATCGGACCGGACTCGGGCAGGGGCACGGCCTGGCAGCCGGGCCGGGTCAAACCAACTACGAGTCTTTATCATAGCGCAGGCGCGAACCCGGTCGATGCCGAAAGTTCGCCGGCTGCGTCGGGCCCGTCGGGGTGTGCGCCATGGTCGCGATTCCGCCCGTGTTTGCTCCACGCGTGCCTGGGGCGTGGGGTGACGGACCGCGCG
>JBILOA010000086.1:0-6711 GCA_044374735.1 Pirellulales bacterium
AGAGGTTGTGATGCGATTCCGCCACCCCGTGTTGTTCGCTCTGACCTGCGGCGCCGCCCTCGCCTTCACGGCCGAGGCCCAGGCCGTGAGCCCGCGAAACCCCTATCGCTCGTTCAATCTCTCGGGGCTGAACTACGGTTCGATGCAGTGGGAGAAGGCCCAGCGTCAGGGCAAGCGGGTCTGGCCCTATTACAACACGCCCGCCGGGCAATCCTCGCGCAGTGGCAGCGTCTCCGTGGGTGGCTTCGTCGGCCCCGGCGGCGGGACGGTCATCCAGGGAGGCGGATCCACCCGCTCGAGCCGCGGCCTCTTCCGCCGGCGGTGACCAGGTCCTCGCGCGACGCTCGATGGAACGCCGGAACTTCCGGACCGTCGACTGCGTGAGGGGTTGCCCGTGCCAATGGAGCCGGCGTAGGAAACCGAGCGGAGCCCGGAAGGCGAAGCGAGGTTTCCTCCGAGCGAGCGGAGGCCTTGGAGGGCCGCAGCGAGCGTCCGGCGAGATGGCACGGGCAACCCCGGCCCACCAGAAGGTCGTCTTGCAAGCGGATGCGCAGACCCGCCGCTATCGCGGCGGGTCGTCCTGATAGATCCGATACTTCTTCGTCACGATCGCCCCGCCCCGCTCGAGCGTCCGCTTGGAGAGGTGGTTGCTCTCGAGCACCCAGGAAAACTCCGCCTCCTCCATGCCCCAGTCGAGCACCGGCTGGACCAGCGCGGCCGTGAGCACGAGCCCCACGCCCCAGGCCTGGTATTCGGGCACGACGTTCGTGCTGATCGCCCGCATCCGCTTGATGCCCCGCTTGTTCCAGAGCAGCTTCAGGAAGCCGAACGGGAACAGCCGGCCGTTGATCGCCTTGATCCGCGGGTTGTAGTCGAGCAGGCAGAACACCGTGCCCACGGGCCGGCCGTCGACCTCGGCCACGAGTGCCAGCTCCGGCACGATCAGGTGCTTGAGGCTCGCGGCCATATGCTTGACCTCGCCAGGCGAGAGCGGCACGAAGCCCCAGGTGCCGCCGAGGCTCGAGTTGTAGATCTCGAGAAACATCCGCACCTCGTCATCGAAGCGACGGCGGTCGAGCGGGCGGACACTGACGCCGAACCGCTCCTTGACCCCCTCCACCATCACGCCGAGCTTCGAGTCGAGCGAGGCGAGCATCGAGGTCTTACCCCAGAAGGCGTAAAGGTCCTCGATCTTGCCGAAGCCGTTCCGCTCCACGAGCCCCGCGTAATACGGCCGGTTGTGGGTCATCATGAAGAACGGCGGCGTGTCAAAGCCCTCGATCAAGAGGCCGCACTCGTAGTTCAGCGAGGGGTTCGCCGGGCCGCGGATCGTCGCCATGCCCTGGCCGTGCAGCCAGTCGGCGGCCGCCCCAAACAGGGCCCGGGCGGCGACGGGGTCGTCGTCGCACTCGAAGAAGCCGAAGAACCCCCGGTTCTCGCCGTACCGCTCGATGTGGCCCGCGTTCACGATCCCCGTGATCCGGCCGACGTCGCGGTCACCGCGGCGGACGAGGAACGAACGGCTCTTGGACCGCTCGTAGAACGGGTGCCGGCGGAACCCGAGCAGCTCCTCCTGGGAATGCAACAAGGGCGGCATCCAGCAGGGGTCGTCGGCGTAGATCCGCCAGGGCAGCTTGAGGAACCGCTTCTGCTGGCCCCGTGTTTCCACGGGCTCGACGACCACGTCCGTCACGCATGACCCTCCTTGCCCGTTCGCAAGCCGCCGCGGTGCCGTCCCGCGGGCGGCGGCCACCGGCCGCCGTAAACCCTTGAGATTCCAAGGGTTTGCCCGTCTCTGGCGCATCTTCCGCCGGAGGCCGTTTGTTCGTCAACCTCGGCAGAACAGGGGGGCCGTCAAAGTCTCCCCGCCACCCGATCCGAAATACAATCCATTCCGGGTACGTCCGACGGATCGATCGGCCCGGCTCGGTGTCACCGCCGCCTGGAGATTGGGTCCGACCGATGATCGCGCCGAGCTTGTTCGAGATCACCGGCGACTGCCTCGTCACCGGGGCCACCGGCCTCGTGGGCAACAACGTCGTCCGCCAGCTGTTGGCCCGCGACGTCGGCGTCCGGGCGCTGGTGCGGCAGACGAGCCCGGTCGGCGACACGGCCCTGGCTGGGCTCGCCGTGGAGCGGGTCGCCGGCGGGCTCGGCGACGAGGCCGCCCTCGAGCGGGCCATGCAGGGCGTGTCGTGTGTCGTTCATTCGGCCGCCTTCGTGCACTGCGGCTGGAAGCACGGCGACGAGATGCGGGAAATCAACGTCGAGGGCACCCGGCGGATCGCCCGCGCCGCCCGCCGGGCCGGAGCCAGGCTCGTGCACGTCTCGAGCGTCGACGCGATCGGTCTGCGGCCCGACGGCGGGCCGGCCGACGAGGAGACCCCTCCGGGCGTGATGCCCGAGTGCCCCTACGTGGTCACCAAGCGCGAGGCCGAACGGGCGGTGCTCGCGGAGGTGGACCGCGGCCTCGACGCGGTGATCGTCAATCCCGTCTACATGCTCGGCCCCTGGGACTGGAAGCCCTCGAGCGGCCGGATGCTCCTCGAGGTGGCGGCGGGCAAGGGGCTGTTCGCCCCGCCGGGCGGCAACGACTTCGTCGACGTCCGCGACGTGGCGGCCGGGATCATCGCCGCGGCCGAGAAGGGCCGCACGGGCCGGCGGTACATCCTCGGCGGCCACGGCATGAGCTACCTCGACGCCTGGCGGGTGATGGCCCGCGTGACGGGCCGGATGCAGCCCCTGGGCTTCGCCCCCAAGCCCTTCGTGCGGCTGGCCGGCTGGGTGGGTGACCTGGCCGCGGCGTTTCGCCGCCGCGAGGGAGACGTCAACTCGGCGGCCACCACGATGTCGATGCTCGACCACAACTTCTCCTGCCGCCGGGCCCAGGACGAGCTGGGCTACTCGTTTCGCCCGCTCGACGACACGGTGCAGGACGCCTGGGACTGGTTCGTGGCCCGCGGCTACGCGAAGGCCGTCCGGCCGGCGGTGGCGCGGTAAAGGCGCGGTAGGATTCGGGCCGTCACCCCGTCTCCCCGCGTTGCACGCCCATGGCCCAGATCCTCGTCGTCGAGGACGAAGAGCACCTCGCCTTCGGCATCAAGTTCAACCTCGAGGCCGAGGGGCATGCCGTCAGCGTGGCCGGTGACGGCCAGGCAGCCCTCGAGCGGCTGGAGTCGTCCGCCCCGCCGTTCGATCTCGTCGTGCTCGACATCATGCTGCCGGGCATGAGCGGCTACGCCGTCTGCGAGGCGATCCGCGCGGCCGCCAACGACGTGCCCGTGGTGATGCTCACCGCCCGGACGCTCGTCGAGGACCGGATCCGCGGCTTCGACGCCGGCACCGACGTGTATCTCCAGAAGCCCTTCGACCTGGAGGAGCTGCTCTCGGTGGTGCGCAACCTCCTCACCCGCCGGACCCGCGTGGACCGCGGCGGCCCGCCGGGCAACGGTGGCGGCGGTGCTCCCGAGGCGGTCTACCGGTTCGGCACGGCCGAGGTGAACTTCGACACCTGGGAGGTGCGGGTGCAAGGCGAGCCGGTGCGGCTGACGAGCCTGGAGATGAAGCTGCTCAAATATCTCGTCGAGCACGAGGGCAAGGTGGTGCCCCGCAAGGAACTGCTCGAGAAGGTCTGGGGGCTCACCAGGGCCCCGGCCACGCGGACGGTCGACACGTTCATGCTCGCGCTGCGAAAGTATTTCGAGACGGATCCCTCGAAGCCCGTCCACTTCCTCTCCGTTCGCGGCACGGGCTACCGGTTCGTGGCCGCCCCCTGAGATCCTCGGCTCACCTGGAGCGACCGATGCCCCCTTCCCGCCGCGATCGCCCCTCGGCCCGCACCGTCCTGATGCGGGCGGTTCTCCTTGCCGCTTCCGCCGGGCCTGGCCTCGGTCTGAGCGCCGCCGAACCGGAGGCCGCTCGCGCGACCCGCCCCGGCCAGCCCGCCTCCCGCTCCGAGCAGCAGCTCGAGGGCTTCCGGATCCTCGTCGATGACTGCCTGCTCCCGGGTGGCGAGCACGCGGACCTGGGCCGGGAGGCGCTCGAGTTTCTCCGCGGCAAGCTCATCGACATCCGGATCGTCATGCCCGCCGACCGGCTGGCCCGGCTCCGCGAGGTGACCATCGTGCTCGACCGCTCCTGCGGCGACCTGGGCGCGATGCAGTATCACCCCAGCGCCGACTGGCTCGCCAACCACGGCTACCCGCGGAGCCTCGCCCGCTGCGTCCACCTGCCGCGGGCCGAGCAGGTCGCCACGCGCCGCAACGTCACCGAGCAGCCCTGGGTGATCCTCCACGAACTCGCCCACGCCTACCACGACCAGGTCCTCGGCTTCGACGACCCCCGGATCACGGCCGCTTGGGAGGCGTTCAAACGCGGCGGTGCCGGCGACGATGCCCTGCTCTTCGACGGCTCGCGGACCCGGCACTACGGCCTCACCAACCAGAAGGAGTTCTTCGCCGAGATGACCGAGGCCTACTTCGGCGCGAATGACTTCGCGCCCTTCAATCGGGCGGAGCTGAAGACGGGATTTCCCGAGCTCCATGCCCTGCTCGAGGAGATCTGGGGGCCGGCCCGCTGACGGCGGCCCGCGCGGCGGCGGGGCGTGGTGGGCCGGGGTCGTCCGCCCGCGAATCAGCCCCCGAGCAACGCGGCCGCGGCCAGCCCGGGGTCGGGCTGCTTCAAGAGTGACTCGCCCACGAGCATCGCGTGGATCCCCGCCGCTTCGAGCCGCAGGACGTCGGCCCGGGTCTTGATGCCGCTTTCGGCCACGAGCACCACCTCGTCGGGCACCCGCTGCCGAATCGCGAGCACGTGTCCCAGGTCGGTGGTCATCGTCTTCAAGTTGCGGTTGTTGACGCCCACGAGCGTGGCCCCGAGGTCGAGCACGCGGGAGAGATTTTCCTCGTCGTGCAGTTCCACCAGCGGCGTCATCCCGTAGTCGAGAATCGCGCGGTAGAGGCTTCGCAGGTGGCAGTCGTCGAGGCACTCGGCGATCAAGAGCACCGCGTCGGCCCCGCGGGCCCGCGCCTCGACCACTTGGTAGAAGTCGACCACGAACTCCTTGCGGAGCACGGGCAGGCCCACGGCCGCGCGGGCCGCCTCGAGGTCGACGAGGCTGCCGCCGAAGCCGGCGTGATCGGTGAGCACGGAGAGCGCCGCGGCCCCGGCGGCCGCGTAGGCCGTCACCACCTCCGCGACGGTGGCCCCCGGCCGGATCTCGCCGGCCGACGGGCTCTGTCGTTTGAACTCCGCGATCAGCCGCATCGGCGGCCCGGCCGAGACCGCCGCGAAGAAATCCCGCACGGGCGGCGCGTGAGGCACCAGCGCCTCGAGCACGGCCAGCGGCACGCTCTCGCGGGCCACCGCCACCTCTCGCCGCTTCCGGGCCACGATCTCGTCGAGGATGTCGGGCACGATAACTCGGCGATCTGGGGAGTCGGGGAACGAGCCACGGACGCCGGAGTCTACCTCGGGCGGGACCGGCCGCACCGCGGGCCCCTGCTCCGGGCTTCACACAAAACTCACGGCCTCCGAGGTTGACGCCCGTGCGGGCGCGGCGACACTCTCGCCCGCAGGCGGGGCCAGGCTCACTCACCGCCGCCGGGGACCGGACGCCATGACGCCAGATGCGATGCGAGCGGCCTTGCCGCAGACCGGCTGGAGCCGCCGCTGGTTCCTCGCCTATGCGGCCGGGATCGCCGTCGCGGCCGGCACCCGCCGCACCTGCGGCGAGGCCGGCCCGGCGCGGTTCTCATCCGATCCCTTCAGTTTGGGCGTCGCCTCGGGCGACCCGAGCCCGCGCGGCATGGTCCTCTGGACGCGGCTCGCCCCTCGCCCGCTCGAGCCCGGCGGCGGCCTCGGCCCCGCGCCGCTCGACGTCGCCTGGGAAGTCGCCCACGACGAATCATTCACTCGCCCCGCCGCCGCCGGCGTGGTCGTCGCCGATCCGAATCTCGGCCACTCGGTGCACGTCGAGGTCGACGGCCTCGAACCTGACCGCTGGTACTGGTACCGCTTCCGCTGCGGCGACGCGGTCAGCCCGCCGGGCCGGACCCGAACGCTCCCGACGGCGGACGGCACTCCCGAACGCGTCCGCTTTGCCTTCGCCTCCTGCCAGAACCGCGAGACCGGCCACTACGCCGCCTACCGGCACCTGGCGGAGGCTGGCCACGACCTCGTCTTCCACCTCGGCGACTACATCTACGAGGGGCCGTCGAAGGGACCGCACGTCGTCCGCCCGCATGGCATGCCGGAGATCCACTCGCTCGACGACTACCGGATTCGGCACGCGCTGTACCGCTCGGATCCGCTCCTTCAAGCGGCTCATGCCGCCTGTCCGTGGATGGTCACCTGGGACGACCACGAGGTCGACAACAACTACGCCGCCGCCATCTCGGAAGAGGTCGACGTCGATCCCGCCGCCTTCCTCGTGCGCCGGGCGGCCGCCTACCAGGCCTACTATGAGATGATGCCCCTGCGGCGGGCCTGCCTGCCGCGGGGCCCCCACATGCGGCTCCACCGCGATGCGACCTTCGGCGACCTGGCCGGCTTCTTCGTGCTCGACACGCGGCAGTATCGCGGCGACCAGCCCAACGGCGACGGCAAGCAGGAACTCGACGACGCGGCCTTCGCCCCGGGCCGCCCGATGCTCGGCGACGCGCAGGAAGCCTGGCTCCTGGAGCGGCTCACGGGCTCGCCGGCCCGCTGGAA
>JBILOA010000087.1:0-6652 GCA_044374735.1 Pirellulales bacterium
TTGCCCGGATGGTCCTTCGACTCGTTGAAGCCGCCGGCGTCGTGGCCGTAGAAAATCGGCCCGCCGAAGGCGACGTGCTCGGACGAGTCACCGTCGCACCGCAGCGTCATGTGACGGCCGGTGAGCAAGAACTGAAACTTGCCGCTGCCCGGCTCGCCGATCAGCGCGATCGAGTGGCCGTGGCCGAAGCCGCCGCAGTCGTCCTCCATCTGTTTGTCGAACCGGGCGTGCCACTCGGGCTCGGTCAGGCTCTCGAAGATCTCCCGCACGAGCCGCTGCTGATCCGCGGTGAAGAACTTCCCGGCCACCTCCGGCTCGGTGGCGTTCCAGTTGTTGCCGATCCGGGTTCGTAACAGGCCGAACTTCGGGTGCTTGTAGTCCCAGGGGAAGCAGACCTTGGCCCGCTGCTCGGGCGTGAGCGACTCGTGGAGCACCGTGGCGAGCGACTCGGCCGTCTTGGCCGGGGCGGCGGCAGCCGCGACGGCAGCGGCGGGCTCGGCGGCCAAAAGCGACCCGCGCGAGGCGAGCAGGCCGGCGGTGCCGGCGGCCCCCGCGAGGAGGTGGCGACGAGAGATGACCGTGCGTTGAGTGGGCATGGCGGCGGCTCCGTGGGCTCGCGGGCTGACTGGAATCCGCATTCTACCGAAAGCCGGACGCTCTTGGGTGACGCGGGCTCGGGGTTGCCGGTCCCCGTCGCCCGGACGCTCGCTGCGGCCATCCATGGCCTCCGCTCGCTCGATGCTGGCTGCGCTTTCGGCATCCTGCCTCCGCTTGCCAGCAACGCCGGCTCCGGGGTACCGGCAACCCCTCGCAGGCCTGTGGCGGCGCCTGGGCAATGGCAGCGATTCGCGAGCGACTTGTCTCGCTTATCTACCCGATCTCGCTTGGCACGCGGGGCAGAAGAACGTGGCGCGTTGCGCAAGGACGATCCGTTCGATGGGCGCGCGGCAGCGGCGGCAGGGTTTGCCTTCCCGGTCGTAGACGCGATGCCGCTGTTGGGCGCGGCCCGGACGACTGTCGGCGGTGCGATAGGTCTCGTCACCGATGCTCGAGCCCTCGAGCGCGACGGCCTCGGCGAGCACGCGGCGGGTGGCGACGGCGATCCGCTCCCAGTCAACGCGGCGGACTCGGCGGCACATGGTCCGCGGATGGATCGCGACGCGATGGAGGATCTCCGAGGCGTAGATGTTGCCGATGCCCGCCACGGCCCGCTGATCCAGGAGCGCCGCCTTCACCGCCCGCCGGGAGCGCCCGAGCCGCGTCGCCAGGTCATCGCCGTCCACGACCAGGCCGTCGGGCCCGAGCTTTGCCGGGCCACACGCCGCCTCGAGCCCACGGTCGTCCAGCAGTCGGATCGTGCCCAGGCCACGCCGGTCCCAAAACAGAAACCGCGCCGGTCGGCCGCCGGCCAAGTCCACCACCAGCCGGACGTGCTCCTCGGTCGGCGGATCGACGACGAGCATCTGCCCTGTCATCCGCGGCTCGATCACCAGCCACTCCCGGGGCCGCCCGACGGCCTCGGTCATCTCGATCACCACCCGCTTGCCGCGGCGGTGCACGCCCGCGATCGTTCGGCCTTCCAGCCGCCGCACGAGCACGCTCGCCGCGGGGCGAACACTCAGCGGCCGCACCCGGCCGCGAGGCAGCGTCGCCGACACGATCCTCCGCCCCACGACCCCCGCCAGGCCGCGGCACATCGTCTCGACCTCGGGGAGCTCGGGCATGAGCGTTATCGTAACCATCCACGCGCCGCGCCCCAGTTGGCCGCGAGGGCAACCCCGAGCCCACACAACCCACGACTTTCCGCGGCCCTTCCCCGATGGGCCGCCGCCAGAAGCCGGTTACAATGGCCGCATGGCAACCATCTCGACTCCCGTGTCCAGTGTTCCCGACGCCCTCGGCCGGTTCGGCCGGTTCGGCGGTCGCTATGTGCCCGAGACGCTCTCGGCCGCCCTCGACCAGCTCGAACGGGCCTACGACGAGGCGATCGCCGACCCCGCGTTCGCGGCCGAACTCGACCGGCTGCTGGCGACCTTCGTCGGCCGGCCCACCCCCCTGCACTTCGCCGAACGGCTGACGAAGGAGGCCGGCGGCGCCCAGATCTGGTTCAAGCGGGAAGACCTGAACCACACCGGCGCCCACAAGATCAACAACACGCTCGGCCAGGGGCTGCTGGCGATGCGGATGGGCAAGCGGCGGATCATCGCCGAGACGGGCGCCGGCCAGCACGGCGTGGCCACGGCCACGGCCTGCTCCCGGTTCGGCCTCGACTGCGTGGTCTACATGGGCGCCGAGGACGTCCGCCGGCAGGCGCCGAACGTCCGGGCGATGCGGCTGATGGGCGCCGAGGTGCGTCCGGTCGAGACGGGCTCCCGAACGCTCCGCGACGCGATCAACGAGGCGATGCGCGACTGGATGGCCTCGGTCGAAGACACCCACTACATCATCGGCTCGGTGGTGGGGCCGCATCCCTTCCCGCGGATCGTCCGCGACTTCCAGTCGGTGATCGGCCGCGAAACGGTGGACCAGTGCCGGCGGCAGTTCGGACGGCTGCCCGAGGCCGTGGTGGCCTGCGTCGGCGGTGGCAGCAACGCGGCGGGGATGTTCTTCCCCTTCGTTGACCACACCGAGGTGCGGCTGGTGGGGATCGAGGCGGGCGGCCGGTCGACCCAGCCGGGCCAGCACGCGGCCAGCCTCTCGTTCGGCTCGCCCGGGATCCTCCACGGCAGCCTGAGTTACGTGCTCCAAGACGCCGACGGACAGACCTCCGACGTGCATTCCGTCTCGGCGGGCCTCGACTATCCCGGCGTCGGCCCCGAGCATTCCTATTGGCGGGATCTCGGGCGGGTCGAGTATTCGAGCGTGACCGACGACGCGGCGCTGGCGGCCTTCGACCACGTGGCTCGCCGCGAGGGAATCCTGCCCGCGCTCGAAACCTCGCACGCCCTGGCCTGGGCCGTGGAGGAGGCCGCGCGGCGACCGGCCGACGAGATCATCGTGGTCTGCCTCTCGGGTCGCGGCGACAAAGACGCCGCCGAGATCGCCCGGCTCCGCGGCCTGGCAGACGACGGAGGGCCGGCCTGAAGCGATGGCTGCTCCCGTCCCTTCCACGCACCGCCCCATCGCCGCGCTCGAGGCGATGTTCGCCGCCAACCGGGCCGCCGGCCGCAAGGCCGTGGCGCCCTTCGTGACCGCCGGCGATCCCGATCCGGCCACGAGCGTGGCCGTGCTCCAGGCGCTCGACCGGGCCGGGGCGTCGCTCTGCGAGCTCGGCGTGCCCTACAGCGATCCGATCGCCGACGGCCCGGTGATCCAGGCTTCGTATACGCGGGCGCTCGGCTCGGGGATCACGCTCGAGAAGGTCTTTGGCGTGGCCCGCGAGGCGACTCCGCGGGTAACCATGCCGATCCTGGCGATGGCCAGCTACTCGCTCGTCTTCCGCCGCGGCATCGACCGGTTCGTGGCCGACGCCGTGGCCGCGGGGCTGGCCGGCTTCGTGGTGCCGGATCTCCCGGTCGAGGAGTCCGATGACCTCGACGGAGCCTGCCGGGCAGCCGGCCTCGCGCTCGTGCGGCTCGTCACGCCGACCACGCCCCCTGCGCGGGCCGCAGCGATCGCCGCCAAGTCGACCGGCTTCCTCTACTGCGTGTCGGTGGCCGGCGTGACCGGGGCCCGCACGGAACTGCCGCCCGGGCTCATCGACCGCGTCAAGTGGCTCCGCGGGCAGACCGACGTGCCGATCCTCGTCGGCTTCGGGATCTCAGGCCCCGACCAGGTGAAGGCCGTCTGCGAGGTGGCCGACGGGGCGATCGTGGGCTCGGCCCTCGTGCGACTCGTGGCCGAGCAGGCGGCCAACGGCCCGGCGGCTCTCGCGGCCGCCATCGAAAAGTTCGTGGGCGACCTCACCGCGGCGGCCACGTAGGCGGGGCCGCCCCTTCTCGTCGACGACCAGGCGGCCAAACGGCCGGTCCGGCGGGCCGAACAAGGGCTGAATCTCCATAGCCTCGGGCGTCGGTTGAGCGCTATAATTTCATCGTTGAAACAGTCGTGGCAGGCCGCGACGAGGGCCTGCAGGGAGGTCGTCTCGCCATGTTCTCCGCCCGCGATCCGGCCGACGTCGAACGGTTCTTCCGCGGCCTCACCGAATACGCCTTCCACGCCCGGCTCGGCGTGGTCGATCCGCCGCTGATCGACTACGTCTCCGTGATGCTCGTGCGGTTCATGCGCAACGAGCGGCTGGCCGTGCTGCCGGGGGCCGGCGAGGAGTCGGCCGATGTCGGCCACATGCTGCTCGCGGCCGAGCGGCACGCCGACCCGGCCGAGGCCCGGGAGGAATACCGGCACATTGGCGACGTGACGCTCTTCTGGAGCGGCCTCTATCCCGAGGCCCTGGCCCGCTACCGGCGGCCGGGGCCCCACGCCGACCTCGTGGGCTACAAGGCGGCCGGCCGGCGGGCCTACTGGCTGGCGGCTTCGCTCGAACCCGCGGAGGCCGCCGACGAGCGGGCGCTCTTCGAACGGCTGGCGCACGAGTATGATCTCTGCGTGGAGGGTCTGGCCGAAGTCCGCCGTGCCTGGGGCGACGCGGCCTAGCGCACCGCCCACCAGGCTGTCGAACGGCGGACCATGATCCTGAAACAACGCTTCGCGCTCGCGCTGCTCATCGCGGCGGTTCTGCCCCCAGCGGCCTCCCTGCATGCCTGGGAACCAGGCGGCGCCGACCTCGACAAGGCGATCACCGACGGCGACTTCACGGCCTATCTGGACCGTGTCACCGTCTTCCTCGCCGAGAAGTCCGCCGGCAAGACCGACCGGGCAGCACTCACCGCCCTGATCGAGGATCCCCAGGTGCGGGCCGCGATCGACCAGCGGCAGCTGATCGCCAAGTGCGGCGCCGACAAACTGGGCCTCTTTGCCCGGGCCGATCCGGCCAATCGGGCGTTCCTCGACTGGCTGATGAAGGACACCGCGGCCCTCGACCTGTTCCTGGAAGGGTTCGTGCCGCTGCACCTGACCGCCCGCGAGCAGAACGATTATTCGATCAGCACCGACGCGCTCGATCGCCTCCGCAGGATCAAGGCCGCCGATCCGGAACTCGAGGCCGGCCTGTACCTGCGGGTGGCGATCGCCACGGCCATCGCCCCGCCGGGCAGCGGGGCACCGGGCGCCGGCCAAGGCAAGACCGTCGATCCGGTCGACCGCTACAAGCACTACAAGGAAGCCCACGGGAACAAGGAACTCGTCCCCAGTTTCGACGGCCTCACCGTCTGGGAACTGCAGAAGGTGGTGCAGTCGGGCGCGTCCAACGAGGATCTGGCGTGGGGACGGCAGATGATCCGCGACTGGCGGCCCGACTTGCTCGCCGACGAGGCCGTCGTCAACTCCACGAGCTTCGTCTGGCGGCGCAACGCCCCACCGCAGTTTTACCCCTTCAAGGGCATGAAGGATGTGCTGGCGGGCGGCGGCAAGTGCGGCCCGCGGTCGTCGTGGTCGGTCTTCATCTGCCAGGCCTGCGGCGTGCCGGCCGCGGGTGTCGGCCAGCCGGCCCATGCCTGCGTGGCCTACAAGTCGGCCGACCCGATGCTGGAGCCGCAGCCCGGCAGCCACTGGAAGGTGGGTTTCGGCCGCGGCTGGCAGGTGTCGAAGCTCGAGGGCATGAGCGGCCCGGAGTTCATCGCGGCCGTCGAGGACCGGGCCCACCACGAACAGTTCGTGCAGGTCGAGCGACTCCGCTGGCTGGCGGCGGCGCTGACGCCGGCCGAGCGGGGGGCTCCGATCATGGCGGTGGCCCACGCCATCCAGCAGTCGCTCGCCACCGCCGAGACCGACCTCACTGCCTCACTCAAGGCCGAGGAGGCTGAAGCCGAGCCGGGTGCCGTGAAGGCGGCGGCCGCGGCCACGCCCGCGCCCACCACGGTCGATCCCACCAAGCCCCGCGCCACCGGGCCGGCCGTGGCCAAGGACGGGACGATCCACGTCGAGGCCGGCGACTACGTGGCCACCGGGGGCCAGATCTCCTGGGGCGGGCAGACTCCCCACGTGCTCCTGCACGACAGCGTGGATGGCGGCAAGCAGGTGTTCTTCCAGCAGCAGATGATGAGCCAGTGGGTCGACTACTCCATCGACGTGCCGGAGCGCGGCACCTACCAACTGGTGATGAAGGCGGCCTGCGTCAACGACGGCCAGGAACTCGAGGTCTGGCTGGGTGGCGCCGCGCTCGCCAAGGTACCGATCGCACTGACGCACGGCATCTGGCAGGAGACCGCCCCGGTCGAGGTCACACTCGAGCAGGGCGTGCAGACGCTCCGCGTGCAGACATCGACCACGGAGCACCGCCGCGGCATCGCCCTGCGCTGGATCGAGTTGAAGCGCAAGGGCTGAAGCGTCCGCGGGCTCTGGTCACGGCCCGCGACTGACCCCCAGCACCACGGACCCGTTCAGCCGAGAAACTGGGCGGCGCACGTCGTCGTGACTCGGCCGCACGGCACGTCACTCGCCCACCAACTGCGCCTGCCACGGGGGATCGTAGCCAGCCGCCTCGACGGGCAGGCCAGCGCGCACGGCCGCCGCGACCAGTTCCGCCGGTGAGACGCGGCCCGGATCGATCACGACGACGACCGTGTCGGCATCGGTGGCCCGCACGTCGTCGCCA
>JBILOA010000088.1:0-6651 GCA_044374735.1 Pirellulales bacterium
CGCGAAGGAGGCTGCGGCGGCTGAGAGAACCTGATGCACGTGGCATGAATCCGGACTCCTGCTGCTGGGAAACTCGCAGAATCGGGGGCCGGCAGCCCCCGCCCGCGGCCCGCGTTGTACCACGGCGACGGAGAAGCCCCAAACACGCCCCGCCAGGCTTCCCGAGGCCCGCTGACGGAATCCGCGCAGCCTTTCTCGGTGCACCGTTTGGCCGAGCCCGCGCGACCCATGGCATCCAGCGTCGGCTCAGGCGGCGGCGCGGCGGGGTGGGGCGAGCTCGAAGAGCGAGAAGAGTTCCTCGGCCGTGAGGCCCGCCGAGGTCGGGCCGTCCGCCTGCGAGAGGATCGTCTCGGAGAGATCCCGCTTGCGCCGCAACACCTCGTCGATCCGCTCCTCGATCGTCGCGGCCGAGAGGAACCGGGTCACGGTGACCGCGCCGGCGGCCCCGATCCGATGGGCCCGGTTGATCGCCTGATCCTCGACGGCCGGATTCCACCAGCGGTCGAAGAGGAACACGTATTGGGAGAACTGGAGGTTGAGCCCCACCGCGCCCGCGCCGTAGGAGAGCAGGAGCACCGAGTGGTCGCGGCCCTCCTTGAACCGCCGGATCGCCTCGTCGCGGGCGGCGGTCGACATCCCGCCGTGGTATTCGAGGGCGCCGAAGGGGGTGAGCTTCTGCCGCAATCGGCCGAGCGTCTCGACCCACTGGCTGAACACGAGCGCCTTGCGGCCGCTGGCCTGCACCTCCTCGAGTTCGGCCTCGAGTCGCTCGAGCTTCGCACTCTCACCGGTGGCGGTGTCGAAGTTGCAGATCTGCTTGAGCCGGAGCACCAGTTCGAAGACGTGTTGGATCGTGGCCTCCCGGCCCATGCCGGCCAGCCTGAGCACGCCCTCCTCCTCGGCCCGCCGGTAGGTCTCCCGCTGCTCGGGCCCGAGTTCGATCCGGGCGTCGCGATCGAGCCGGGGCGGCATCTCGGTGAGCACCTTGTCCTTCGTGCGGCGGAGGATGTGATCGGTGACGGCGCCGGCCATCGCCTTGGGGGTCATCCGCTCGTTGATCTGGCCCGGGTCGACGAACTCGAAGATCCCCACGAGGTCGTCGGCCGAGTTCTCCACCGGCGTGCCGGTGAGGGCCCAGCTGCGGCGGCGGTCGAGGCTCACGATCGCCCGGTTGGTCTGGCTCGACTTGTTCTTGATCCGCTGGGCCTCGTCGAGCACGACGAGGTCGAACTCCAGGCCGAGTTCGGCCACGAGGTCGCGGTCGCGGACGAGCACCTCGTAGTTGGCGAGCTTGACGGGCACGTCGGGGAGCGACCACTGCCACCGCCGCCGGGCGGGGTCGCCGTCGATCACGGCCACGACGAGCTCCGGCGCCCAGTCGGCGAGCTCCCGCGCCCAGTTGCTCACCAACCCCTTGGGGCAGACCACGAGCACCCGTCGGGCCTCGCCGCTGCGGATCAGCAGCCGGATCGACGAGATCGCCTGCATCGACTTGCCAAGCCCCATCTCGTCGGCGAGCACGGCCGAGTGCCGCGGCAGGAGGAAGGCCATGCCCTCGAACTGGAAGGGAAAGGGCTGCCGCGGAAAGGCGAGCTTCCCGCCGCGGAGCATCGTCTCGAGGTCGGGCTGCAGCAGATAGAAGAACCGCTCCGAGAGCTTGACCACGTCTTTCGGGGGCGCGACGCGGGCCCGACGGGCCGCGGTCCGAGACGCCTCGTTCCCGGGCTGCGCGACCGCGGCCCGGCCGCGGGTTGGCTCGGCGGCCGGCACCGGCGCGGCCACGGGACGGGCGAAGAAGTGGCTCTGCACCCGGGGCCGCGGTGGCAGCGGGTCGAGCGACATCACCGTCGGAGGCGACATCGCGACCGGCAGCCGCAGCGCCGGCGGCGTGGGAAGGGTGAGATCGCAGCCACCCGCGACGACGATCCGGGGCAGCGCGAAGGCATCCCCGCCGAACGACCGCACGGGCGGCGGCGTGCGTGCGTCGCCGAGCTGGTCGCTTCCCGCCATGGGTGTCCTCGGATCCGCCGGAATCAGTGCCGGGCCGCCTCGTCGAGGGCGGCGCGAATCCGTTCGAACGGCTCGCAGAGATCGACGGCCGCGGCGAGCGACGCCAGGCGGGCCGCGATCTCGTCCGCCCGGGCGGCGTCGTCGGCATGCGGGCTCACGATCGCTTCGCCCACCACGAAGCCGGTGCTGGCCTGCTCCGCGGACCCGCGGCGCACGAGCGCCAGCGGCAGCTTCGTGTGCGGCCTGACATGGAGCATGGCGTCGTTGTCGGTGAGCACGACCGCCGGGGTGGCCTTGCCCTCGGCCAGCAGGGCGCCCCCCACCTGCCGACCGTGCAACTGGCCGGGGAGCGTCGGGCCGTAGAGGATCTGCTGGGCCCGCGACACCTTGACCGGGGCCGTGCAGTGAAACTCGAGCGGCCGGCCCAGCGAGTCGACCACGAGGTAGCCGCCGAACAGCCCGTGGGTCGGCGACTCGAGCGCGGTCAGGAACCCGAACGACAGGTCATCGAGCCCTGCTTCCGTCTGGTGCTGCACGTCCATGCGACTCCATGACCGCCGGGCCCGCCGCGTCCCTGCGGCCTCCCTCGCCCCTGTGCATCGGGAGCCCGGGGCAGCTTCCTTGAGCCTGGGACGGCCCGCAGCCCCAGGGGGCGGGCTCCCGAGCCAAGGGCGGCTCGCTGCGGTGAGTTGCGCGGTTGGAGCGGTCGCAGCGACCCCCGAACATGGAAAATCGGCGGCCCGCGACCTACCATAAGGAGGCGATCTGGCAGCAGCCCGGCAGCCCTCCCCCCGGCGAGTGAAGTCATGCACGACGGTTCTCCGTTCTTCACGCAGGTGGACATCTCCTCCAGCACGCCCGCGGCGGGCCGCCCGACCCAGACCGGAGATCTTGCCGAGACCAACGGGCTGCTGCGGGAACTGGTGGAAACCTCCCGCAAGTCGAACGAGCTCCTGCTCGAAATCCTCGGCCAGGTCTCACTCCAGCACCGGCAACGGGCCGCGGAGCTCAAAGCCTGGAAGGAGGCCAACCCGCAACTGGCCAAGTCGTGCCGGCAGGCAGCCGAGTCCCTGGCCCGCGTCCACACCGAGTTTCTCTCGAGCATCGCCCAGGAGGCGGCCGACAACGCCGAGGATTTCTCCGACAGCGAATACGCCCTCGGCGAGTTCATCGACCGGTACGGCCCCCGCCTCGCCCACTTCAACGGCGTGCTCCAACTGTTCGCCCAGTTGGGCGCTCCCCTGCCCCAGCTGCCGGGCCAGTCGTCCGAAGGCTGACCGCCCCCGCTCCGTTCCTCTTCGGGAGATCCCATGTCCGTCACCGCCGCCGACAAGCCCCCGGTCTTCCAGGTCGCCACTCCGGAGCAGGTCGCCGCGGCCCGGGCCACCCTCGACGCCCACACCGTCGAGATGATGGCCTGGCACTTCCACGAGTCGACCGGCTGCCCGTTCTGGCTGGAGTATGCGAAGTCGCTCGCATTCAATCCGCTCACCGAGGTGAAGTGCTACGAGGATCTCAAGAAGTTTCCCCCCTTCGAGGACGAGTGGCTGCGCGGCGGTCCCGTCCGCCGCTGGGTGCCGAAGGGATTGGCCGACCAGCCGATGTACGTCTTCGAGACGGGCGGCACGACGGGCGTGCCGAAGTCGCGGGTCAACTCCCGCGACTTCCGCACCGACTACGAGATGTTCAGCGACACGCTCCCCGAGGAATATTTTCCAAAGGGCGCCAACTGGCTGATGCTCGGCCCCTCGGGCCCACGGCGGCTGCGGCTCTCGATCGAGCACCTCGCCCAGCATCGCGGGGGCATCTGCTTCTGCGTGGACCTCGACCCGCGCTGGGTGATCAAGCTGATCCAGAAGGGCTGGATGGAGCACCTCGAGGCCTACAAGCAGCACTGCATCGATCAGGCGATCACGATCCTCGAGGCCGGCCACGACGTCCGCTGCATGTTCACGACGCCCAAGCTGCTCGAGGCCCTGGCCCTGGCCCTCGAAAAACGCGGCACCACGCTCCGCAAGGCGGGCATCACGGGGATCTTCTCGGGCGGCACCGAGTTCACGCCGCAGTGGACGAGGTTCGCGGTCGAGGAACTACTGGACGGCGCCTACATGACACCCACCTACGGCAACACGCTGATGGGCCTGGCGGCCTCGCGGCCGGTGGTGCCGGCCGACGGCTACACGATCGCCTACTACGCTCCGCAGCCGCGGGCCGTGATCGAGGTGGTTGACTTCGACGACCGCGACGCGGTGGTGCCCTACGGTGCGACCGGCCGCGTCCGGCTGACGACGCTCACGAAGGAGACCTTCATCCCCGGGTTTCTCGAGCGGGACGAGGGGGAGCGGGAGCGGCCCTACGCGAAGTATCCCTGGGACGGGATCAGCGGCGTCCGTCCGTTCCGTGAACTGGCCGCCACGACCACCGTCGGAGTCTATTGATGCACCTGCCAGCCTGGCGTTTCGGCAAGCCCTACGAGTCGCTCGAGCGTGACACGCTCGTCCACTTCCTCACCGGCGAGCCCGTCGCCGAAGTCAGCCAGGTCGGCGGCGCGATCGTCGGCCGCGACCTGCAGAAGGCCGGCCAGGCCCGCGCCGCCCTGATGGCGCTCGATCCGGAGGAGGTCGTGGAGCGGCTCCAGACCGCCGGCAACCTCTACGCCAACGGCACGGTGACGGTCGGCGGCGAACCGCAGTCGCCCGAGCGGTTCGTGAAGTGCCAGTCGGCCACGACCGGCCTGCCCGAGAGCCTCTGCCGGGCCAACATGCAGAAAAACATGTTCGTCCTCTCGAACATGGACCGGATTCTCGACGCCCTCTCCCGCGGTCTCGATCCCGCGATCCTCTGGACGGGCCACGGTGTCGAGCACCGGGGCGTCACGGTCAGCTACCAGGCGCAGTCGCCCGTGCTCGGTCTCGTCCTCCCCTCCAACTCCCCCGGCGTGCACACGCTCTGGCTGCCGGTCGTGGCGCTCGGCGTGGGCCTCGTGATGAAGCCCGGCAGCCAGGAGCCGTGGACGCCCTACCGGATGGCGGCGGCGATGGTGGAGGCGGGCATCCCGGCCGAGGCGATCAGCCTCTATCCGGGGACGACCGACGTCGGCGGGGCCGTGCTCGCCGGCTGCGGCCGGAGCATGATCTTCGGCTCAGCCAAGACGGTGGAGCAGTATCGCGGCAACCCGCGGGTGCAGGTGCACGGGCCGGGCTTCTCCAAACTGATCCTCGGCGACGACTGCGTGGACGACTGGGAGCGGCATCTCGACGTGATGGCCGAGAGCGTGGCGATCAACAGCGGCCGCGGCTGCATCAACGCCTCCGCGATCTACGCCAGCCGACACACCAAGGCGATCGCCGAGGCGCTCGCGGCCCGGCTTGGCCCGATCGAGGTCAAGCCGCCCGACGATCCCGCGGCCAAGCTCGCCGCGTTTACGATCCCCGGCGCCGCCAAGGCGATCTGGGGGCAGATCGAGGGGCTGCTGAAGGCTCCCGGCGTGACCCATGCGACCGCGGCCTACGGCGACCGGTTCGTGGAAGGCGAGCGGTGCGGCTGGCTGCGGCCCGTCGTGGCTCATGCCACGAGCCCGGAGCCGGAGATCGCGCGGGCGGAATACATGTTCCCGTTCGTGACGGTCGTCGAGTGCCCGCAGGAACGCGTGCTGGACGCGATCGGCCCGACCCTCGTGGGCACGGTGATCACCGACGACGAGGCGTTCCAACGGCGGCTCATCGAATGCACCCACATCGACCGGCTCAACCTCGGGCCAATCCCCACGACGAAGCTCGACTGGCTCCAGCCCCATGAGGGCAACATCATCGACTTCCTCTACCGGTCGCGGGCGCTGCAGGTGGCGGCGCCGGTCGGTGCCACGGCGTGAGCGGCAGCGTGGGAGCCCCGTTCGAATTCCGGACCGGCCCGCGGCTCGTCGTGGGGCCGGGCTCGCTGGCTCGGCTCGGTGAGCTGGCCCGGGAGCTCGGGGCGACCCGGGCCCTCGTCACGAGCGACCCGGGCATCGTGACGGCGGGCCACGCGGCGGCCGGCGTCGCGGCGCTCGAGGCGGCCGGCCTCGCGACCGTCGTGTTCTCCGAGTTCGGCGAAAACCCGTCGACCCACGAGGTCGAGGCGGGCACGGCCCTGGCCCGCGAGTTCCGTCCCGACCTGCTCGTGGGCCTGGGAGGCGGCAGTTCGATGGACTGTGCCAAGGGGATCAACTTCCTGGTTTCCCGCGGCGGCCGGATGGAGGACTACAAGGGCCGCGGCCGCGGTGGGCCGCCGCTACTGGCCTCGATCGCCGTGCCCACCACAGCCGGCACCGGCAGCGAGACGCAGTCGTTCGCGCTGATCACCGACGCGACGACGGGCATGAAGATGGCCTGCGGCGACCCGGCCGCCGCGTTTCGCGTGGCGATCCTGGACGTGAACCTCACGCTGACCCAGCCGGCCCGCGTGGCCGCGATGACCGGCGTCGATGCCGTGGCCCATGCCGTCGAGAGCTTCGTGAGCACCGCGGCCACGCCCGCTTCGCGGATGCTCGCCCGGGAGGCCTGGCGGCTGCTGGCGGCCAACCTGCCGCGAGTGCTCGCCGGCGGCGACCAGGCCCGGGAGGCCGGGCAACTCGAGGCCCGCGCGGCCGTCCAGCTCGGGGCC
>JBILOA010000089.1:0-6611 GCA_044374735.1 Pirellulales bacterium
TCCCGCTTCCGCATCTCCTTCTTGATGCCGCTGCGCTCGACGAGCTTGCGGAACCGGCGGACCGCCTCCTGGATGCTCTCGCGTTCCCGAACCGTCAGCTTGACCATGCGTGCTCCGAACCTGCTTCCAATAAAACCGGTGGGTGAACCCGTGACTGTTCGACGTGCCCCGATGCAGCTGCGGACTGTGGCCGGCCGCGGTTTGGGGAGCCCCTGAGAATATCGGCCGAGTCGCCCCGCGTCCACCGGCATCCGGAGGCGGCCACGGCGGCCCGCGACGGCGAGGATTGCCGCCCCGGCGGGCCGGTGCCCACAATGCCGGCTGCGGTGGGGTCTTCGCCCTGCCTGGGCTCACCGCCCGCCACTCCACCAAAGCCCGGTATCCATGATGTTTTCGGCCTGGCGGGCTTTCTGGCCCCTGCTCGCCGCGGCCGATCCACCCGCCGCAGCCGGATCGCTCGATCCGCTCGAGTCGCTGGAAAACGTCCTCCGGCTGCCATCGAGCCTCGACCTGCGGCGCGAGTTGTTGGCGGCGGTCGTCGCGCTGGTGGTGGTCGCGGCGATCCTGCCGCGGGGCCGGCGGCGACTGGCGGCCTGGCCGCTGGCGCTGCTGCTCCTGGCGCCGCTGCCGTTCGCCGTGGCGCTCCTGTTCCCCGAAACGGCTGGCACGCCGGCGGCGGCGATCCTCGGCGAGCGGTTCTTCCTCCTGGCATCCCTGCTGCAGTCGGTCCTGCTGCTGGCGAGCGTCGCGATCTGGGAGCGGCTGCGGCCGCCCCTGCCGAAGATCTTCCTCGACGTCCTCCGGTGGGTGATGCTCGCCACCGCGCTGGTCGCGATCCTCTACCAGGCGGGCGTCACGCCGGGCAGCCTATTCACCGGCTCGGCCGTCGTCACGGCCGTGCTCGGCTTCGCACTCAAAGACACGCTCGGCAACGTGTTCGCCGGCCTGGCGATCCATGCGGAACACCCGTTCGAACTCGGCGACTGGATCCAGTACGACGACAACCCGGCCCACATCGGCCGGGTGATCGAGGTCAACTGGCGGGCCACGAAGGTGATCACGCTCGACGAGGCCACGGTGATCATCCCCAACGGCCAGCTGGCCCAAGCCTCGATCCGCAACTTCACGAAGCCCGACCGCTGGTCCCGCCGGAGCCTGTTCGTGGTGACACCCTACGCCGTGCCCCCACAGCGGGTGCAGGCGATCATCCTCGAGGCCATTCGGGGGAGTTTCGGCGTCCTCGAGCAGCCCCCGCCCTCGGTCGTCACCAACGCGTTCACCGACCGGGGCGTCGAGCACTGGGTCCGGCTGTTCACCACCGAGTTCGACAAGCGCGACCGGGTCGACGGCATGGCCCGGGACCGAATCTGGTACGCGTTGGCCCGGCATGGGATCGAGCTCCCCGTGGCGACGCATGCCGTGCGGCTCACCCCCCTCCCCCGCGCCGAGCCCGAGCCCGTCGAGGCGGCCGTCACGCGGCGGGCCGCGGCCCTCGCGAGCGCGCCGCTGTTCGCCAGCCTCGGCGACGACCTCACGCACAGGCTCGCCGCCGAGTCGTTCGATCGCGTGTATGCGATCGGCGAACCGGTGACGAGGGAGGGTGATCCCGGCGCGAGCATCTTCGTGATCATCTCCGGCCGCGTGGAGGTGACGGTCCGCGCGGGCGACGGGTCGGCGATCCGCCTCGCCGACCTGGGGCCGGGCGAATCGTTCGGCGAGATGTCTCTCCTGACCAACGGCCCCCGGACCGCGACGGTGACCGCCTGCGAGGAGACCCGCGTCATCGAGCTCGACAAGGAGCCGCTCCGGCATGCCTTCGAGGCCAAACCGGCTCTCGTCGAAGAGTTGGGACATCTGCTCCAGAAGCGGGCCGCCGAGCGCGCCCAGGCGATGGTGGGTGCCCCGCCCGCCGCGCCGGAGGAGCCGCAGGATATCTTCCGGACGATCCGTGACTTCTTTTCGCTCTAGGCCCGCTTCACGAGGCAGTGCCCACCATGCGCGTCGAACTGCTCCCCTCCAGCCTGCCGCCGAGCGACCTGCAGTTCCTCGTCTCGTTTCTGGTCAACGACGCCGTGGCGATCGACGCCGGCCCACTCGGGCTGCTGGCCGACCTGGAGCGGCAGCGGCGGGTGCGGCACGTCTTCCTGACCCACGAGCACATCGACCACCTGGCGACCCTGCCGATCTTTCTCGAGAACGTCTACGAGCAAGGGCCCCAGTGCGTGGAGATCCTCGCGGCGTCCGAGGTGCTCGACTTCGTGCACCGCGACATTTTCAACGGCCGCGTCTGGCCCGACTTCTTCGAGCTCTCGACGGCCAGCGACGCCTTCGTCCAGGCCACGCCGCTCGAGCCCGGGCGGACGGTCGTGCGGGCGGGCCTGTCGATCACCCCCCTGACCGTCGCGCACGGCGTGCCCACGCTCGGCATGCTCGTCGACGACGGCACCGCGGCCGTGGCCTTCCCCTCCGACACCGGCCCGACCGACGCCTTCTGGCGACACGTCGCGGCGGCGCCGCGACTCGACGCGGTGTTTCTCGAGGTGAGCTTCCCCAACGCCCTGGCCGAACTGGCGACGCTGACGGGTCATCACTGCCCCGCGACCTTCGCGGCCGAGATCCGCAAGCTCGATCGTCCCGCACGCTGGATGGTCGTCCACCGCAAGCCCCGCTACGCCGCCGAGATCGCGGCCGAACTGGCGGCCCTCGACCTGCCGGGCGTGGAGCTCGTGCGGCCGGGCCAGCCGCTCACCTTCTGAGCCGGCCGGTGGCAGACAACCCGCCCGATGCCAACCAGTTCGGGCTTCAGCGTGACGACGCGGCCCGCGGTGCGGGCTTTCTGCTTGGCCACGGGTGCCCGATTGACAGCCGCTGTGCGAAGAGCCGCCGCCTGGAACAGGAGGGCTTCGCGTTTCGCTACCCGCACCTGCCCGAGGCCCTCGCGGCCTGCTCCACCGCCGTTGCCTGATGCAACAAGATCAGGCGAAGCGGCTGAAGGATCTCGAGCGAGAGAACGCCCGGCTGAAGCGTCTTCTGGCTGATGCCGAGCTTGATAAGGCGATCCTGCGGGTCGCCGCGCGCACCTTCCTGCCGCAGACCTTTCGTGATCGCTGACCAATGTCGCTGAAGCCGTTCCCGCCCCGCGATTGTGCCCGCCCCTTACGGCAGCAGTCGCATGCCCACCGCCGTGTTGAGCTGCAGCGCAGCCCGCCGGTGCCGGACCACGCCCTCGCGGTGCTGCTGGGCCACCTCGGCCATCGTCTGCACGTGCTCCTGAAACTCGTCGGCGCCGATCTCGCCCGCGGCCAGCCGGCGGCGGTAGCGTTCCACGAGCTCCCGCGCCCGGGGCACGAGCTTCGTCTCCACCTGTTCGAGCGACTCCCGCGACCGGCGAAACTCCCGCTCCGCCAGCCGGACCTCGGCCACCACCCGGCGCTCGGCGGCGGAGAGCTCCGCCTGCGTCTGGGTGATATTGCTCTCGGCCCGCGCGATGTTGCCCTGGTTGCGGTTGAAGATCGGCAACGCGAAGGTGAGCCCCACGCCCCAGGAGCTCGCGCTGGCCGCGTCGTACGGGCTGTTGTCCTGGATCGTCAGCGGGTCGTAGAAGAGGTAGACGTCATCGAAGCGGTTGGCCCGCTGGAGCTTCAGCTCGGCCGACGCCCGCGAGACGCCCGACCGGGCCGCGGCGATGTCGGGCCGCAGCCGCAGGGCCAACGACACGAGCTGCTCGCCGGCAGGAGGCGGCGTCACCACCCTCAGCGATCCCGCAGGCTCGAGCCGGCCCACCTCGCCGGGCGGCAGGTTTAAGAGCACGCCCATCGTCTCCCGGGCTTCGTCGTACTCCGCCTCCGCGTCCGCCAGGGCCGCGCGGGTCTGCTCGATCAGGAAGGCCAGGTTGGCCACCCCGGCCGCCCGGCGTTCCGCATCGCCCGGGTTGCGTTCGAACTCGGCGAGCATGCCCTCTTGCCGCCGGAGGGCGGCCTGCGCCGTGAGCACGTCGACGCGGGCCGACTGCAGATCGACGAACCCCCGGTAGAGGCCGTCGATCTGCCGGCGGACGACGTCCTGAAACTGCGCCTCGACCGTAGTCCGCGCCATCCGCGCGACCACCGTGCGGGCCTGACGCTTCTTTGAGACGTCCACCGGAAAGGTGAGGTTCACATCGTACTGCGTCGGGCCGCCGGGCCGTTCCGGGCCGTACGACCCGTAGGGGATCATCTGGCTGTCCATATAGACGAGCGGATTGGTCCGCAGGCCGGCCGTGATGATGTCGGCGTCGGCCTGGGTCAGCTCCTGCCGCAGGCCGCGGATATCGAGGTTCGCCGCCAGCAGCCGGTCGATGGCGGCGTCGAGCGAGAGGCCGTCATCCGGGCCGGGATCATCGGCCAAGGCGAGGTCGAGGAACAGCGACGGGATGTCGCCCGACTCCGTCGGTATGGGCGACGGGAGCGCTTCCGGCAGTTCGAGCGGCGGTGGTGTGGGGCTCGAGACCGCCGCCGCTCGTCCGTTGCGCTTCCCGGGAAGCCGCCCGGTGCGCCGTCGGCCCGCCCCGAAGCCCGACCCCGCTGTGCCGCCGGCCGGGTCTGCGAAGCCGCCGTCGGTCTGGAGGGCCCCCGGAGGCGGCCCCAGCGCCGCCGAGCCGTCGCCGGAAATCGGCCCGAGGTCCGGGATCTCCAGGATCCGTCCCCGCTGGTCGTCAGTCGACCACTGCCCGCAGGCCGGCGGCACAGCCGCGCCCAGCCAGGCCGCGCAGACCGCAGCGGCCACAACGCGTCGGCGAGCAGACAATCCGCTCACGATCGTGTTCCGGAAGGCGTCGACCGGCACGCGGCCATCCGCGCGCACTCGCCAGGGTTATCGGCACAATCGGCACCGCCTCCATAGTCGGCCGGAACCGCCTCGCCTGCCCAGCTTGACAAACCGGGGCACGCGGTCGCCCTTATCCCTTCGCCCGCGCCACCTTGCGCCGCTCGTGCTCGCTGAGCAGGATCTTCCGCAGCCGGATCACCGCCGGTGTCACCTCCACGAGCTCATCGTCCTCGATGTATTCAAGCGCCTCTTCGAGCGACATCCGCCGCGGCGGCTTCAAAAGGATGTTGCGGTCGCTGCCGCTGGCCCGCATGTTCGTGAGCTTCTTTTCCTTCGTGGGATTGACGGTCATGTCTTCGCTGCGGGCGTTCTCGCCGCAGATCATCCCCTCGTAGACCTCGTCGCCCGGCTCGATGAACAGATCCGCCCGCTCCTGGAGGCCATCGAGCCCGAAGGCCACGGCCTTGCCCGGCACCATCGAGACGAGCACGCCATTGGCGCGGCCGGACACCTCGCCCTCCATCGGGCCCCACTTCTCGAACCGGTGGTGCATGATCGCCGTGCCCTGCGTGGCGTTGAGCACGCGGGTGCGGAGGCCGATCAGCCCGCGGGCCGGGATCGAGAAGGTCGTGTGGGCAAACTCGCCGCGGTTGCCCATGTGCTTCAGCTGCCCGCGCCGGGATCCGGTCAGCTCCATCACCGGCCCGAGCTTGTCGTGCGGCACCTCGACCACGAGCGTCTCGAACGGCTCGTAGACCGTGTCGCCCTCCTTGCGCAGGATCACTTTCGGTTTGCCGACGGAGATCTCGAACCCCTCCCGCCGCATCGTCTCGATCAGCACGGAAAGGTGCAGCAGGCCGCGGCCCGCGACCGCGAACTGCTCGGTCCCGGCGATCGGCTCCACCCGCAGGGCGACGTTCTTCTCGAGCTCCTTCTCCAGCCGGTCACGCAGGTGGCGGGTGGTGAGAAACTTGCCCGACTTGCCCACCAGCGGCGAGGTGTTGATGCCGAACACCATCGAGAGCGTCGGCTCATCCACCGTCAGCCGGGGCAGCGGCCGGGGGTCGACCGCGTCACAGATCGTGTCGCCGATCTCGACGTCTTCGATGCCGCTCACCGCCGCGATGTCACCGGCCGTGGCCTCGTCGACGTCGATCCGGCCGAGCTTGTCGAACGACTGCACGCCGACGAGCTTCGCCGGCAGGAGCGTGCCCGCGGCGGTGGAGCGGACGACGGGCGAGCCCTTGGTGAGCGTGCCCGACTCCACGCGGCCGATCGCGATCCGGCCCACGTAGTCGGACCAGTCGAGCGTGGTCACGAGCATCCGCAGCGGCGCGGCGGGATCGACCACCGGCCCCGGGATCTTCTCCAGCACGAGGTCGAGAAGCGGCTCCATCGTCCCCTCGCGCACCGCCGGGTCGTGCGAGGCGTAGCCGCCGCGGGACGAGGCGTAGACGAAGGGGAAGTCGGCCAGATCGTCGTCGGCGCCGAGCTCGAGAAACAAGCCCAGGATCTCGTCGAGCACCTCGAGCGGCCGGGCGTCGGGGCGGTCGATCTTGTTGACCACCACCACTGGCCGCAGCCGGCACTCGAGCGCCTTGGAGAGCACGAACCGCGTCTGGGGCATCGGCCCCTCGGCGGCGTCGACCAGCACGAGCGCCCCGTCGGCCATCCGCAGAACCCGCTCCACCTCGCCACCGAAGTCGGCGTGGCCGGGCGTGTCCATGATGTTGATCTTCTTGCCCTTCCACTCCACGGCGATGTTCTTGGCGAGGATCGTGATGCCCCGCTCCTTCTCCAGGTCG
>JBILOA010000090.1:0-6592 GCA_044374735.1 Pirellulales bacterium
CGAGGCACAAGTTCGAGCCGCCGAAGCCGAAGGAGTTGCTCGCCGCCACGGCCACGCGGTGCGGCCGCGCGCGGTGCGGCACGTGCAGGAGCGGGCAGGCGGGATCGGGCTCGTCGAGGTTGACCGTCGGTGGCACGGCCTGCCGCTCGATCGCCCCGAGGCAGGCGAGCGCCTCGAAGGCCGCTGCGCCGCTCACGAGATGGCCGGTCATGCTCTTCGTGGAACTCACCGGGATCGCGTCGGCCGCCTCGCCGCAGGCCAGGCGGATCGCGCCGGCCTCGGCGACGTCGCCCACCGGCGTGCCGGCGGCATGGGCATTCACGTAGTCGAGTTCGCCGGGCGACACTCCGGCATCGGCGAGCGCCGCTGCGATCGCCCGGGCGGCCTGGGCGGGGTCGGTGCTCGGCGTGACCATGTGGACGCCGTCGCTCGACATCCCGACGCCGGCGAGCTCGCCCCGGATCCGAGCCCCGCGGGCCACCGCGGCGCTACGCCGCTCGAGCACGAAGCACGCGCCCCCCTCGCCCATCACGAAGCCGTCGCGGTCGCGGTCGAACGGCCGCGAGGCCTTGGTCGGGTCGTCGGCCCGTCGCGACAGGGCCCGGAGGTTGTAGAAGGCGGCGATCGAAGTCGGGCTGAGGATGTCGCAGCCGCCGGCGACGCAGGCGTCGACCCAGCCGGCGTCGATCCAGGCGCGGGCCAGCGCCAGCGCGTAGCCGCTCGACGCACAGGCTGCCGCCGCGGTCACGGCCGGCCCGGTGATGCCGGTGCGGGCGGCGAGTCGGTGGACGATGGTCGGATCACGGCGGGACTCGAACACGGCCGTGCCCGCGGCGAGAAAGTCGAGCTCCCAGACCTTCAACTGCTCGGCGCCCAGGCCCAGCACCAGGCCGATCCGCGGCCCGGCCGGGCTGCGGTCGATCCCCGCGTCGGCCAGGGCGCCGGCCACCGGCGACAGGCAGAGCTGCTCGAGACGGTCGAGCCGGGCGAACTCCTCGGGCTCGATCTCGGCCGGCCGGGGAATCTCCGTGACCGGTGCCGCGAACCGGGCGTCGGTGCGGGCCCGCGGGTCGATCTCGATCTCCCGCACGCCCGAGACGCCGGCGAACAGCCGGTCGAGGATGGTGTCGACGGTCGATCCCAGGGGCGAGACCGCGGCCAGCCCGGTGATCACCACGGGCTCCCGCTCATCGCACCGGCGTCGCACAAGGCCGCTCATGCCGCCTCCCGCACGCCGTGGGAGGGGGGGCGAGCCACGAGCCGGATGACGCCCCACGGGCAGTCGACCGCCCACGGGGCCGGCGTGGTTCCCGCGTGGCAGATCGCGAGCGCCCGGGCGAAGGCGACGATCCCTCCGGCGGGATCGTGCAGCCGCGGCCGCGACTCCTGGCGGGCCGACGGTTGCACCACGAGCCCGGGCCCGTGTGACGGCGTGCCGTCGTCGGTGGCATCGCCGGCGGCCACGAGCTGCACCGCCAACGCCCGGCAGACGGGGTCGCCCTGCGGGTTGCCCACCGGATCGAGCGCGGGCTCCTCGTCCCAGTCGGTGGCCACGAGCCAGGCGGCGGTGCATTCGGGATCGCCGTGAAGGAGCAGCGTGGTGGCGGCCAGCAGGCCTTCGGCCAGCGCGTCGGGGCCGCCACCGACGCCGAGGTGAGGCCCGTGCATGCCCAGGGCCACGCTCACCGCCCCGGCCACCGAGTGGAGCGAGCACTGCGGCACGACGTGCGGGGACACGGTGACCGCCCCACCCGCCGGCAGTTGGGCGAGCGTGCGGGCGGCCGCCAGGCGACCCGACTGGCAGGGTGCGGCGACGACGGCGTGCCGTGACAGATCGGGCTGGGAGGGACCGGCGGCGAGTGCCGCGAGCACCGCATGCAGGCCGACGACGGTGTGCTCGTCGGCGTGGCGGAGGAAGCGGTTGGGGATCGCGGGAGCGCCCGCGGGCGCGGCGCGGCTGCGGAGGTCGCCCAGCGCCGAAGCCCGGCACTCGACGAGCCCGTGGCCGGCGACCCTGCAGCCGGCTGGTGCGGCCGGCCGGCTGGACGACTGGTGGTTCATGACGCTCCCCTGGGCGAGCCGGCGCCGTTCGTCAGGCGGCCTGCCGCCCGGCCTTGGCGGCCAGCTTCTCCTCGAGCACGTCGAGCATGTCGCCGACGGTCGCGATGCGCTCGAGAAGTTCTGTCTCGATTTGGATGCCGAAGCGGCTCTCGACGTGGAGCACGAGGCCCGCCATGTCGAGCGAGTCGAGGTTGAGACCCTCCCGCAGCGAGGTTTTCTCGGCGAGTTGGGGATAGGTCTCACCAGTCTCCTTCTCGAGCAGTTCGAGCACGACGGCCGACAGTTCCTGACGGTTCATGGGCAAGCACTCTCCTCGGGCATTCGGGCGGGCAGGCGAAGCCGCCGCGGGGAGGGGGAAGGTAGCGGAGGGGGCCGGATGGGCGAAGACCAAAAACCGGGGATAAACTGGGGCCTCGCCGGGGATCGCCGCCCGGTCGCCCCGGAATCCGTCCTCGATGCCAGCGGCCGAATCCACCCTGCCCCGGTTGCTCCGGCCGCTGGCCGCGCTCACGGGCGGCTACACGGGGCTGCTCGTGTTCGCCACGCACTACCCCAAGCCCGAGCAACTCCTGGGCACGAATCTCCCGTCCGACAAGACGCTCCACTTTCTCGCCTATGGAGCCCTGGGGCTGCTCGCGGCGGCGCTGGTGGCGGTTTCGGGTCGGTGGTCGGCGCGGCGCGTCGCCGTGCTGGCGGCGGGCCTGGCGGTCTTCGCCGCGATCGACGAGGTCACCCAGCCCTGGTTCGGCCGCTCCGCCGAACCGCTCGACTGGGTCTACGACCTGATCGGACTGGCCGTCGGCATCACCGCCATCGTGGCGATTGTGGCGTTGAACGCCACGCTCAGGTCATCCCGTACCAGGCCCGGAGGGCCGGGTTAGCACCAGCCGACGGCGGTCGGCCAAGGCACGGTCGGCAGGATGCCGAGCCTTGCCGGGGAGCTAGAAGTTCGGAGTCGGCGCCCGATAGTCGGCGATCCGCACGCTCTTGAACCACTCGATCGTCTTGGCCAAGCCCTCCCGCAGGGGCACGGCCGGCTCCCAGTCGAGATGCCGCTTGGCCAGCGTGATGTCGGGCCGCCGCCGCTCGGGATCGTCGACCGGCAGCGGCTTGTCGACCAGCGGCGACCTCGAGCCGGTGAGCTCGAGCGTGAGTTCGGCGAGCTGGCGGATCGTGAACTCCCCTGGGTTGCCGAGGTTGACCGGCCCGACGAAGTCGTCGGGCCCGTTCATCATCCGGATCATCCCCTCCACCAGATCGTCGCGGTAGCAGAAGCTCCGCGTCTGGGTCCCCGAGCCGAAGATCGTGATCGGCTCGCCGGCCAGGGCCTGGCGGATGAAGTTCGAGACCACCCGGCCGTCGAAGGGGTGCATCCTGGGCCCGTAGGTGTTGAAGATCCGCACGATCCGCACGTTGACGCGGTTGTGGCGGTGGTAGTCCATGAACAGCGTCTCGGCCGCCCGCTTGCCCTCGTCGTAGCAGGCCCGCGGACCGATCGGGTTGACCGCGCCGCGGTAGCTCTCCGGCTGCGGGTGCACCTCGGGGTCGCCGTAGACCTCGCTCGTCGAGGCCTGGAGGATCTTGGCCCGGCAGCGGCGGGCCATGCCGAGCAGGTTGATCGCCCCCATCACCGAGGTCTTCATCGTCTTGATGGGGTTGTACTGATAGTGGCCCGGGGCGGCGGGGCAGGCGAGGTTGTAGATCTCGTCCACCTCGAGCCAGAGCGGATGGATGATGTCGTGGCGGACGAGCTCGAAGTTGGGCCGTTCGAGCAGGCCGGCCACGTTCGACTTCTGGCTCGTGAAAAAGTTGTCGACGCAGATCACGTCGTGCCCCTCGGCGACGAGCCGCTCGCAGAGGTGGCTGCCCAGAAACCCGGCGCCGCCGGTGACGAGGATCCGCTTGATGCTGGACATGGGCCGCGGCGGGGCAGGGGCGGGGAGACTCCACACGGCCTCCACCGGCTGGTAGTGTAATGTCCGCAGGGAGGGCCGCCGTGCCCGCCGGCCCACCCCGGGGAGTCCGCATGACCACGCCGCTCAATCGTCGCACCGTTCTCGCCGCGGGAGCGGCCGCCATCGGGGCGGCCGTCCCCTTCACCACCGCCACCCAGGGAGCCGCCGCCATGGCCGACCGCAAGGGCCGGATCAAGCAGTCGATCGTGTTCTGGTGCTTCAACGTCGCCGGCGACAAGTGGGACATCGAGAAGACCTGCCAGGTGGCGAAGGATCTCGGGGTCCCGTCGATCGAGCTGGCCGATCCCGCCGCCTGGCCGACCATCAAGAAGCACGGCCTCACCTGCGCGATCGCCCCCAACGGCATGCCGGGCGCGCCCTTCATGCGGGGCCTCAACAATCCCCGCTACCACGCGGAGGTGATCGCCCGGACGAGCGAGATGATCGACGCCTGTGCCGAGGCGGGCTTCCCGGCCGTGATCGCCTTCACGGGCTACAAGTGGCGGGACGCCGAGGACCCGAAGAGCGGCGAGATCTCGCTCGAGGAGGGGGCCGACAACTGCGTCAAGGCGCTGAAGCAGCTCGCCGCCCACGGTGAGAAGAAGGGGGTGACGGTCTGCCTCGAGCACCTCAACACCCGCGACGACTCGCACCCGATGAAGGGTCACCCCGGCTATCAGGGCGACGACGTCGACTACGTGGCCAACATCATCCGTCGCGTGGGCAGCGAGCGCGTGAAGATGCTGTTCGACATCTACCACGTGCAGATCATGAACGGCGACGTGATCCGCCGGATCGAGCAGTGCAAGGACGTGATCGGCCACGTCCACACCGCCGGCAATCCCGGCCGGGCCGAGCTCGACGACAACCAGGAAATCCTCTATCCGCCGATCATGCGGAAGCTGCTCGAGATCGGCTATGCAGGCTACGTCGGGCAGGAGTTCATCCCCACCCGCGACCCGCTCGCCGGCCTGAAACAAGCAGTCGCCCTCTGCGACGTGTGAGGTTTCTCTCTCGCTATGGCCGGTAGCCCCGGGGAGCGGACCATCTTGGGTGGCGCAGGCTCGAGGTCGCCCCTGCCATCTCGCCGGACGTTCGCTTCGGGCATCCTGCCCTCCACTCACTCGATGCTGTCCTCGCTTCGCAATCCTTGCTGCGCTCGGCCAGCAACGCCGCTCGATTGTCAGGGGTGACCTCTCGCGGCCCATTGATGCGTTGACCGGGCGTGGCATGTCGCTCCGCTTACGAAGGCGGCCGTGCGAGCACGATTCGCACGTCGGCCACGTTCGTGCCGGTGGGGCCGGTGACGACGAGGCCGCCGGTCGCCTCCAAGAGCGGCAGCGCGTCGCAGCGGGCCACCGCGGCGGCAGGGTCGAGGCCGCGTTCGCGAATCATGGCCGCGACAACTGCATCGGCCAGGCCCCCGGCGGCCGCGGTCGGGCCGTCCTCGCCGTCCGTGCCGAGGCTGGCGACGAGGAGATTGGGTGGCCAGCAGGCTCCTGAGACCAGCCGATCGGCGAGCGCCGCGGCCACGGTCTGCTGATTGCGGCCGCCACGCCCGTGGTCGGCCGGTAGCTGCACGACCGCTTCGCCCCCCTCGATGATCGCTCGCGGCCGACCATCGGCCCGAGTGGCCTCGACGAGCGCCAGCCCTTCGCGGGCCAGCCGTCGGCCCACGTGCTCGGCCGGCTCGCTCGTTCCCGGAGCGGCGGGGCGGATCGTGACCTCGTAGCCGAGCCGCTCAGCCGCCTGCGATGCGGCCTCCACTGCGGTGGCGTTCGTGCCGAGGAGCACGTGTTCCACGCGGCAACCCTGGGGCGTCGTCCAAGACCCCGCGCACACGCCTGTCGCCGAGCGGTCGGCCGGGGCGGCGGTGGACTCCGCGCGGGGAGCCTCCGCGCGCAGCATGGCCGTGAAGGTGGGCGCGACATCCAAGGCACCAAACCGCTCGAGCACGGCGAGCGCCGCCGCCGCGGGTGCGGCCACGGGCATGCACGGCCCCGACGCGATGACCCCGAGCGGGTCGCCGATCACGTCGGAGAGCGCGAGCACGAGCAGCCGGCCGGCCGTGCAGGCCCTCGCCAGGCCGCCGCCCTTCACGTCGCTCGCCGCCTGCCGCACCACGTTCAACTCGGTGATGTCGGCGGCCGCGCCGGACAGAAACCTGGTGACGGCGATCTTGTCCTCGAGCGTGATGCCCTGCCGCGGCGCCGCCACGAGGGCCGAGCCTCCCCCGCTCACGACGGCCACCGCCAGGTCCTCCGGCCCGAGCGTCGCCACGAGCGCGAGCATCTCCCGCGTCGCCGCCACGACCGCGGGCGTGGGGAGGTTTTCGGCGGGCGGCCTGGTCGCGCGGATCTCGACCTCGCCAAGCCGTCGGCCCGAGCCCCCGGGCACGCTCACGACGCCCGTGATTCGCTGGGCCGCGACACCGCCGGCCGCAAGCACGTCGACGAGCCCCGCCGCCATGCCGGCCGCGGCCTTGCCGCCCCCCACGATCGCGATTCGGCCCCGGCCGACCGCGAGGGGTGGGGCGAGCGGGCGGCCGTCGACCAGCAGTTCACCGACGACGATCC
>JBILOA010000092.1:0-6557 GCA_044374735.1 Pirellulales bacterium
CACGCAGGCGGAGTTCTGGTCCGACACCTTCGACCGGCTGGCCGACGACCTCGTGCCACCGCGCGAGGGGGGCGGCGGGGGCGAAGCGGAGGGTGAACAGCGGGAGAGCGTGCCTCGGGAGAGCGTGCCTCCGGAGGTGGTGCTCGAGACGATGAAGATCCTCGAGGAGGAGGTGAATCTTCGCGAGGAGACCCGGGTGGCCCAGCAGGCCAAGGATGCGGTCGATGCCGAGGCCTTCGCCGCCACCGCCGCGGCGCTCGCGGAACGGCAGGAGGGGCTCGCCGACCGGATCGTGGACATCGTCGACCGGCTGCTCGAGGAGCCCGACGGCGAGCGGCAGTTCGCCCAGGAGCTCGGCCTGTTCGACAAAGTCGAGGAGGTGATGGTGGAGGCGGCCGACATCCTCGGAGCCCCCGACACGGGCCCCAAGGCGATCGGCGCCGAGACGGAGGCCATCGAACTGTTGCTCGCGGCCCAGGCCGCCTCCTCGAACGGTGGCCGTGGTGGCGGTGGCCGTGGTGGCGGCGGCGGTGGCGGCGGCACGCCCGGCGGCGGGGCCACCGGGACCACGAGTGACTCGGCGCTCGCGCTCGTCGGCGCGGGCAACCGCTCGGCGGCCGAAGCCGGCGGCGAGGGCGAACAGGCCACCGGCGTCTCCGGTCGGGTGCTGCCCGATGAGTTTCGCGCCGGCCTCGACGCCTACTTCAATCGCCTCGAGAAGGAACGGCCATGACGGTCCGCGGCAGCCCTGTCGCCCTGTCGGCCGCGGCGGTGCTGGCGGCGGCCTGCCTGCCGGCGACGGTGAGGGCGCAGGTGCAGTTGCGGATCGATGGCGACGCGATCCAGGTGCAGGGCAACGCGATCCAGGTGCAGGGCAACGTGGTCGTGGTCCAGGGAGGCGGCCCGTTTCCCGCAGGAGTTCCGGCCGGCGTCGATCCCTGGTGGACCGCCGCCGCCGATGCGGCCGCCGGCGCGGCGGCGCCGCCCGCCGCACCGCAGGCGCCGGTGGTGCAGCCGGCCCAGGTCAGGCTCGCGCAGGCCCGCCGGGCCCGGGCCGAGAGCGTGCTCGTGCGGGAGTTGTCGCGGGTGCGGGAGGCCTGCCCCGGGCTCGAGCCGGCCGAGCGCGCCGCCGTGCTGGCGGCGGGGCGGGCGACGGTCGAGGATCAAGCCGCAGGCCGCTCGCCGTTGGTCAACGGCGTGGAGACGGCGCTCGAGCAGGCGCTCCAGGAAGCGGCCGGGCCGGAGGTGGCCGTCGGCTACGCGGAGGAGGTCGCCAGCCGCGTCGCGCGGCGCAAGGCGGCCGCGATCGCCGTGATCGTCGAGGCGGTCGATCGCGATGCCCTGCTCGACGATGAAGAGCGGCGGGCCGTCGCTCTGATGCTGACCAAACGGTGGCGGCCGGAATGGGAGAGCGTCGCCGCGACGGCGCTGCGGCAGCGGGTCACGTTCGCCCGCCTGCCGCCGGGAGTGCCCGCCGCGGTCTCCGTCGCGCTCGATCCCGAGACTGTCGCCGCCTGGCGGGCGCGGGCGGTGGAGGCTCCGCGATGATGCGCCGGCCGGGGAGTCATCGTCGCGGGGCGGCCGCGGGCCTGGCGATCTGCCTGGTCGCGGCAGCTCTCGGCGGCCGGGTCTGGGCGGTCGACGATCAGGTCGGAGCTGTGCCGGACGGCCCGCAACCGGCCGAAACCGTCCGCTTCGCGCCGGCCGGCAACGTTCAGGTGGTGGGCGGCGTCCGCGTTGGGGACTACGACCTCGGCCTCATGTTCGATCAAGGGGTCTTCGGCCTCTCCCGTGCCACCCAGGCGGCGGTCGTCAACAACGGGGTCGTGATCGCCAACGGCGTCATCGTGAACAACGGGGTCGTCGTGAACCGGGCGCCGCCGAACACCGACGACAGCGTGCTCGGGAAACTGACCGATCTCCGCCGCCGTGGCGAGGCTCGCATCGCTCGCCTCGAGCAGGTCTGCGGGCTGTCGCCGGAGCAGCGAAAGGTGCTCGAGCTGGCGCTGGCCAGCGACCTGAGGCGGGTGGCCGGCGGGATCGAAGCGGTGCGCTGGAAGTACGTCGGCCAGCGGATCGCGAGGCAGCAGCTGGAGCGGCTCCAGGCGATGCAGGAGGATGCGATCCGGTGCCGCGGGCTCGTCGACCGTGCGCTCCAGCAGGGCTCGCTCGTGGCGGCGGTGGAGGTCGGAGTCTTGGATTCCGACCAGCGGCGCCGGCTGGCAGACTGGATCACCGGCCGGCGTGCGACCCGCTGGGAGGCGATGGTCCGGCTGGGGCTTGGCCAGCTCGACGAGACCGTGCTCGGGCTCTCCGGCCGCCAGCATCAGTCGCTGGTGGAACTGCTGCTTGCCGACGTTCCTCCACTGGCGGTGTTCGAGGACGAACGCCAGGCCCGCGACCCCACGAGCTTGTATGGGATGCTCGTGCTTGCCCGGCTCGGTCGGGCCGGCGAGCGGGTGGTGCGGCCGCTCCTCGACCCACGGCAGTGGGCCGAACTCCAGCGGCGAACCGTCCAGGCCGGTCAACCCGAGGCGGTCGAGCGAATGCTGGTCGAGCAGGGTATTCTGGAGGTGGTGATCACGTCGGCCGGCGAAGAGGTTCCCTGATGCACCGCCCCCTGTCATGGCCAACCCGCCTCGGCCTGCACGACGTCGTCCGCGCGGCCGGCGGCGTCACGCTCGCCTTCACGCTCACCCTCGCCTGGACGGCCCTGGTCGCGCGCCCGGCGCTGGCCGATGGCCCGCTCGTGCGGTACGGCGATCCGGTGCCCCGCGACGTCCGGGAAATCTACGACGCCGGCGTCCGCTTTCTGCTCAAGACCCAGGATGCGTCGGGGGCCTGGAAGGACGGGCAGGCCGGTCCGGGCGTGACCGGCATGGCGGTGATGGTGCTCCTGGCCTCGGGCGAGGATCCCAACTTCGGGCCGTATCGGCTCCCGATCCGCAAGGCCCTGCGGAGCATGATCGTCGATCAGGATCCCGACACCGGGTTCCTCGCGAGCGGCCGCGGCAACGACAGCATGTACCAGCACGGCTTCGCCATGCTGGCCCTGGCCGAGGCGTATGGCACGGTCGATGACCGGACGCTGTGGGAGGAGGCGGGCTCCCCGCGAGGCACCGGTGCGGGCCGTTCGATCGGGCAGGCCCTGGAACTGGCGGTCCGCTGTGCCGTGACCTCGGCCAAGAAGAACCCGCTCGGAGCCTGGCGGTATTCGCCCGACGCCCGCGACGCCGACACATCGGTTTCCGGGGCCGTCATGATGGGTCTCCTGGGCGCTCGCAACGCGGGCATCGAGGTCCCCGACGAAACCATCGATCGGGCCATCAAGTATTACGTGTCGATGACCGGCTCGAACGGCCAGGTCGGCTACTCGGGCGGATCGGGCGGCGGCAGCGATGCGGTCACGAGCATCGCCGTACTCGTCTACGCGATCGCCCGGGAAAAGGAGCTGCCGCAGTACGAGAAGGCGCTGGCCTTCCTCAAGGGCCGCAGTGGTGACCCCCAGTCGCAGCTGGAAGGCTATCCGACCTACACCCGCTACTATCGCGCGCAGGCGCTCTTTCAGGGCGACGTCGACGCCTGGGTCCGGTGGAACGACGGCCTCGTCCAGGAACTCAAGAAGATGCAGGGCAAGGACGGCAGCTTCTCCATGGGTCGGGGCGGTGGCTTCGGTGGCACCGTCGACACGACGCTCGCGCTATTGTCACTGGCGGTGAACTACAAGTTTCTCCCGATCTACGAGCGGTGAGCTGCATGTGCCTCCGATCTCACGCCCGCACGCTGGCCGCCCTGGTGGCGCTCCTGCTGCCCCCGTCCACCGTGCGGGGTGACGACGCGGCGGCCGCGGCCGCCAAGGCGGCCGCCGAGCGGGATGCGCGTGCGCTCGGCTGGCTCCTGCAGCAGGGGGTGCGGGCGCTCGCCGCGCCGCCGGTCAACAACCCGCAGGCCGCCGACCAGCAGCAGCGGCAGCAGATCGAGCAGCACGCCAAGCAGCTCGAGCGGATGTTTCAGCCGGTGCTCAACAGTGAACTCGAGTTGATCCGGCGGTGCTGCGGCGGCCTCGAGCCGGCCGCCCGCCGGCAGATCATGGCGGCCGGCCGCGAGGCCGTGGCCGCCGGGGCCCGCGGCTTCACCGAGCGGCAGTTCAACGGCCGGCTCGGTCGCGATGACTTCGACCCCCGGCGGGAGATCTGCGCGCGGTTGGAGAAGGCCCTCGAGCCGCTCGCCGACCCGGCGGAGTTCGCGGTCTACCGGGAGCAGGTCGAACGCCGCGAGGCCCGTCGGGCCGAAGCGGCACGGCTGTCGATCCTGGCGCGGGTGGATCGGCAGCTCGATCTGTCGGCCGACCAGCGGCGGAAGATCGAGGCGGAGCTCACGCGGTCGTGGCGGCCCCAGTGGACCCGTGAGCTCGGCAACCGGGGCGATATGCGGGTCAACGACTATCCACCCGCCCCCGATGACGCGGCCGACGCGATCGTGCCCCACCTGGCACCCGACCAGGTGGCCGCCTGGGGGGCGTGGTGTCGAGCCGCCGGCGCGAGGCTCCTGGGCCAGAGCTTCAACCTCCACATCGACGGTCAGGGCATCCAGCAGGGCGATCCATGGTGGAGCCCATGAGCGACATCGCTTCGGTGCGGCGGGTCGGGCCGGCAGTCGTGTGGCTGCTGGCGACGTTGGTCTTGTGCGGCCCGGCCGGGGCGATCGACGACGACGTGGTGGGCGATGCGGGGCCCGACGAGGCCGGCATGCGCCAGCCGCACCTGATCGATCTGGGTGCCAACTTCGACGCCAACCTGTTCGAGCAGCACGGAAACGGCTGGGTGCTCCGCAGCGGGCCCGGACAGGAACCGCCTGGTCCGCGGCCCTCGCCGGCCCTGGAGCGGGCCCGGGAGCTGGGCCGCAAGCGGATCGAGCGGATGGCGGCAGCCTGCACGCTCACCGCGGAGCAGCAGCGGCGGCTGGCCCTCGCCGTCGAGTCGGACGCCCGCCGCTTCGCCCACGAGGTGGAGGCGATCCGCACCCCGTACATCGGTCGCCAGATCGACATGAACGACCAAGCCGGCCAGAAGGCCTGGCACACTTTCCAGAGCGACGTCGCCAAGTGCCGCGACCGCCTGCGGAACGTGTTTCACGAGGGCTCGCTGTTCGCCGCGTCGTCGTCGTCGATCCTGGATGACCGACAGCAGGCCAGCCTCGCCGCCGAGGAAAAGGCCCGCCGGTCGTTTCACTGGCGGACGATGGTGCTGGAGACGATGTCCAAGCTCGACGAGTCGCTCGGGCTCGACCAGCGGCAGTACGATGCGATGAGCGCCGAACTGCTCGCCCACGAGCCACCCCTGCGGAACGACCCGCAGGCGATGGGTCGCATCGATTCCAACATGCGCCGCCACATCGTGCTGATGGTGCTGGCCGAGCTCGACGCCAAGCCGCTGCGGAACGCGGTCAGCGAGCGACAGTGGCGGGTGCTGTCGGTGCAGATGAACCAGGGCCGGGCCATGCGGTCGGCGATCGAGGCGCAGGGTCTCCTGGAAAAGCCGCGCTGACGCTCGAGGCGGGGGCGGGGAGGAGTTCGGGCGTCGCCGGGGCCGAAGGGCCGGCCGGCAACTCTTCCTTGGCCGGCAGTTCGTCCTGCCGGGTGGCCGGCTCCATCGGGGGCATCTGCACCGGCCGGGCGTCGGCACCGACCGACTCGAACGACTGGGTCACGGGGCCGCGGCTGAACACGCCCGGCCGCGAGTGGCCGTAGTCGAGGTACAGGCTCGCGTCCCGCTGGCGGGCCCGGCGATGGGCGTCGAAGTAGGCCTTGCCGGGCCAGGGGCCCTCGGCGAGGAACACGCCGTTGTATTCGAGCAGCGACCCCTTGCGGTAGTGGAGCTGCGAGATCGAGCGGTTGTAGTCGACGAGCGCCCGGTAGTAGGAACTCTCCGCTTCGGCCCGCCGCCGCTGGGCGTCGAGCAGCTGGTCGAGCGTGACCGTGTTGGCGTCGTAGGCGGCCTGCACCGCCTCCACTTGCCGCTCGGCGGCTACCCGGCGGTTGAAGTTGGTCTGGGCCAGCGCGAAGTTGGTGTCGACGTTGCGAACGGCGTCGACGAGCGCGTGGGAGGCCTCGAGTTCCTCGTCCTGCAGCCGGGCCTTCTCCCGGGCCAGCTGGAGCTGGTGGTGGCGGACCGTGGCCAGCTCCCGGCGGAAGCCGAGCGGCATCAGGAATCGGGCCCCGGCCTGCCACTCTTGGAACTGGCCCGACAACAGCGTGGAGTAGGCGTCCGTTCCAAACAACGGGTCGTTGCCGTTCGCATTGTACGGAGAGTAGTTTTGGTTGATCAGGTCCTGGCCCATGCCCAGGAACCGCCAGCGGCCGATCATGTCGAGCCGGGGCAGGATCAGGTTTTTGGCGGCGACCAGTTCGAGCTCCCGCTGCTTGATGATCCACTTTTGGCGGCGGAGTTCGGCCGAGCGGGAGAGCGCCTCGACGAGCGATTGCTGCCAGTCGAACGTGATGCGGGCGGTGGTCGGCTCATCGGAGGGGCGGATCAGGCGGCCGTCGCTGGCCGAGA
>JBILOA010000093.1:0-6552 GCA_044374735.1 Pirellulales bacterium
AAGGAACTGATCGTGATCCTCGTGGGGTAGGCCGCTGATGCGCTGGTTCTGGGTCGATCGATTCGAGGAGTTCGTGCGGTGCCGGCGGGCGGTCGCCATCAAGGCCGTGACGCTCGCCGAGGAGCACCTCCACGACCATTTTCCCGGGGCCGCGCTCGTCCCCAACGCGCTGGTGCTCGAGGGGCTCGCCCAGACGGCCGGCATCCTGGTGGTCGACGCGATCGACTACCGCCGGCGGGTGGTGCTGGCGAAGGTGGGCAAGAGCGAGTTCCAGTTCGACGCCGTCCCCGGCGACGTGCTCCGGTTCGAGGTCGAGATCGTGGAACTCTCCGAGGAGGGCTCGGTGGTCACGGCGACGAGCAGCGTGGCCGGGAGGCCCCACGGCGAGGCAGAACTGTTCTTCGGCCACATTCCCCCCGGTGAGTCGGTGCCCAAGCTCTTCTCCAACGACCAGTTCAACCGCTGGCTCGACAACCTCGGGATCTTCAAGGTCGCCCGTGAGCCCGACGGCACGCCCGTGGCCCCCGGCCGGATCCACGTCGAGGAGTGATCCGCCGCTCATGACCGGCCCCATCTGCACCGGCCCGACCCACGAGGGCTGACTCGAGCTCGCAATGACAGCCCCGATCTGCCCCGTCTGCGCCGGCCCGACTCACGAGATCCGCGCCAAACTCGTGTGCCGGCAGTGCGGGATGATCCTCGAGACCTGCTGCGAAGGGGGCCCGATGGGCGGCCGCTGCGACCGCGAGCCGATGGAGGCCGACCCCGAGGCCGCGCCACCGGCACGACCGGAATCGTCGGACGATTTTTCGGCCGGCTGAGTTTTCGGGTCGGGAAAGCACGATCTCGTGAGGGGAGTTTGCCGGCAGCGCAAGCCCTTCCGATCGCGGTGAGTCTGTCCCCTCGGGGACGCTCGCCGCGGCCGCGAGCGGAATGCCGGCGGTGCTCCTGCCGACGTTCCCGGCCCGGCGGCCCCGAGGCTGTGGCCCGTGCCGCCCCCGGAACCCGGCATCTGGTTTCGCGAAACAGTTGATGCATTCCCTTTCCCCTCTGGAGGTTTCCGTGAAGAAGCGTTTCTCGTTCAAGTTCCTGCCGTGGGTCGCGGCTGCCGGCGTGTGCGTCGGCGGCACGATCGTCCGCGGTGAGGATGCGGCCGCTCCCAAGGCTGCCGATTCCGTGCTCGCCGGCGAGGTGGCTCCCGCCCCGGCCGCCGAGCCCGCTGCCGAGGTGGCCGCTGATGCTGCCGCCGCCGATCCGTGCATGCGGACGGTGAAGGTTTGGAAGATGGTGCCCGAGATCCGCGAGGTCGAGGCGACCGAGTGGACGACCGAAGTCCGCGAGCGGACCTTCACGGTCAAGAACCGGGTGCCGCGGATCGAGGAGAAGACCAGCAACTACACCGTGATGGTGCCGGAGAAGCGGACGAAGACGGTCGAGTACACCGTCAACGTCAACGTGCCGGAGACCAAGACGGTGGAGTACAGCGTCAAGGTCCCCTACACCGAGCAGCTCGAGCAGAGCTACACGGTGATGGTGCCCGTCAAGGAAGAGAAGACGGCCACCTACAAGGTGATGGTGCCCTACACCGAGGAGCGGACGGCCACCTACAAGGTGAACGTGCCCTACACCGAAGAGGTCCAGCAGACCTACACGGTGCAGGTCCCCTACACCGAGGAAATGACCGGTTACCGGACCGTGGCGAAGCGGGTTGCCGTCAAGGGCACCAAGACCGTCACCTGCCGGGGCGGCCACTGGGTGACCGAGGCCAAGGAGATCTCGGCCAATGGCAAGTATGACGCCGAGGGCAACCCGTGCTGCCCGAAGGTGGTCTGCTGCCGCAAGTGGGTTCCCACCTGCGAGACCAAGGAGATCGAGACCACCACGTGGAAGACGGAGTGCGAGCAGGTGCCCTTCACGTACTGCGTGAAGAAGGTTCGTTGCGAGGAGCGGACCCGCACGGTGTGCGTGCGGAAGAGCCGCTGCGAGGAGCGGACCCGCACCTACTGCGTCAAGCTCCATCGCTGCGAGGAGCGGACGCGGAACTACTGCGTCACGAAGATGGTGCCCGAGACCCGCACCAAGACGGTGTGCGTCAACAAGTGCCGCTGTGAGACTCGCACCCGCGAGATCACGGTCAACAAGTGCGTGCCCGAGACCCGTACCCGTGAGGTCTGCTACACGGTGATGGTCCCGGTCCAGAAGACGAAGACCTACTCCGTCTGCGCCTGCGACATCGTCGAGGAGCAGAAGACGGAGTCGTACACGGTTCGCGTGCCGAAGACGGTCACGAAGAAGGTGTGCGTCCAGGTCAAGAAGTGCGTCGAGGAAGAGGTTCCGGCCGGTGACGCCGGTGCCTGCGGCAACGGCAACGGCCGTGGCCATGGCAAGAAGGGCCTCTGCCGCAAGGGCTGCTGAGCCGTCTTCGCCTCCGGGCGAAAACCGACCCCTGTGTTGTGAACGCGGCGGGCCGGGTGGGCAACCACCCGGCCCGCTTGCTTTTCCCGGGGGTGCTTGCCACCGAGCCGTCGCCCCCCATACCTTTTCGACGCGACGGCGACCCGTATCGGGGCCCGGCCCGCCACCGACCGCGAGGGACTTCGCCCGTGAGCCACGCCCGCCTGCTCGTGACGGCGGTTCTGCTGGCCGGGATGGCCCTGACCCGCGCCGGCGATGAGTTCGTGGTCTACCCACCGGTGCCGGGCCTCGCCGCCTCGGAGCAGTACGCGATCCGCGTCCGCTCCCTTCGCGCCGGTGGTGAGTGGCAACCCGTGTTCGCCTGGGAGACCAGGTGCAAGTCGATCGAACCACGGACCGACGGCTACTTCGACACCCTGGCGGGCTGGACCCACACCTACTGCAACTTCGAGACCGCCGGGCCCGTCGAGATCGAGATCGCCCGAGTTGGCGGCCCGCCGATCCGCACCGCCGTGGTGCATCCCCGCCGCAAAGCCGCCGCGTGTTCGGTCGCGGACGGCAAGGCGTATGTCACGCTCGACCACCCCTGCCTCGTGGCCGTCGACATCGACGGTCAGATGGACGAGCAGGACACGGGCAAGGGCTATCGTGGGCCGCCCCTCCACACGGTCTCCGTCTTCGCCAACCCGCCGCTCGCCGACAAGCCGAGGCCGGATGATCCCGGCGTCCGAACCGTCAAGCCGGGTGAGGCGCCGCCTACCGACGGCCCCTGGCACACGCTCTCTTTCCTGCCGGGGGTTCACGACGTCGGCCTGGCGTTCCCGCTCTCGGCCAACCGCCGCTACTACATTCCCGGCGACGCGATCGTCTACGGGACGCTCTCCAGCCGAGACTGGGGCGCCGGCGGCCGGATCCGCATCTTCGGCCTCGGCACGCTGTCGGGAGCCCGGCTCAAGCATCCCAACTTCATCGAGCCCGCCCTCCCCGAAGCCGACCGGCGGCGGTATCGCCCGATCGAGGTCCTGGGCGCGACTGACACCCGTGTCGAGGGAATCACCATCGCGGATTCGGCGACCCACTCGCTGATGCTGATCGGGCCGTACTCGGCGGGCCATCCCAACGCGGTGCGCTGGACCAAAATCTTCACCTGGCGGGTCAACGGCGACGGGATCAATCCCTTCGGCAACACCCTCGTCGAAGACTGTTTCCTCCGTACCCAGGATGACTCGCTCTACGTCAACGGCCTCGGCATTCGCCGCACCGTGCTCTGGAACGACGCCAACGGGTCATCCTTCGTGCTCAGTGCCCTGCCGAATCTGGCCGGCCGCGAGCTCGTGGTCGAGGATTGCGACGTGATCTACACGCGGGCCAAGTGGCATCATTGGTCCGGCGGACGAGTCTTCAACATGCGCGGGGAGGGGGGCGGTGCCGCCGGGGCCGGCGTGACGTTCCGGAACATCACCATCGAAGACCCCCGCCCGACGCTGCAACAGTTCTTCCTCTGCATGACCGTGCCGAAACCCTATTCCGGCGAGGGTGAGGCCCGGGCGGCCGGAGACCTGGCGGGAGTTCGCTTCGAGAACGTCTCGATCGCCGCGGGCAGCGTCCTGGGGGAGCCGCAGCTGCTCTGGGGACGGTCTGACGCCCGGATCCGCGACCTGGTCTTCGAGAACCTGACGCTCGGGGGGCAGGCCGTGAGTGATGCCGGGTTTTTTCAAGTCAATGAACACGTGGAGCGGCTCAGGTTCTTCCCCGCCGGCGGGACGAATCCCTGACTGGCCGATGTCCCACCGCCCCGCCGGCGATCGGAGCCGGCCGGGTGTGGTACGCTCCCGCCCACCCCGGCGGACGTGCAGCCGGGCGAACAACCGACTCTCCAGCAACCCAACGGCCAGCCTCATGAAAGATCCCACCGTCCGCGGCGTCGTGCACCTGATCGAGGAGACGAAGACCTTCGGGCAGAAGGGGTTCCGCAAGCGGCTGGTGGTGCTCGAGCAGTCGAAGGGCACGTTCACCAACTACGTGCCGGTCGAGTTCGTGAAGGACGGCTGCGACGCGGTCGACGACCTCGGCGTGGGGGACGAGATCGAGGTCACCTACCGCCTGAGCGGCCGCCGCTGGCAGCGGGATGAGTCGAGCGAGGCCAAGTATTTTTTGAGCGCTGAGGGGCTCTCGTTCCGGAAGGTGTCCGAGAGCGGCGGCGGGGGCGCCGCCCGCGGTGCCGTCGATCCCAACGACGCCTTCGCCGAGGCAGGCGACGACGACGTGCCGTTCTGAAGGCGGTGTGCGAGCGGATTCCTGCGCCGAGTGAGTCGCCATGCAGTACTGGCTGATCAAGAGCGAGCCCGAGACCTTTTCGATCCAGGATCTCGCCAAGACCCCGAAGAAGACGACCTCGTGGGAGGGTGTGCGGAACTACCAGGCCCGCAACTTTCTCCGGGCCATGAAGCGGGGTGACCTGGCGATCTACTACCACTCCAATGCCACGCCGTCGGCCGCCGTCGGCGTCGCCAAGGTCGTCCGTGAAGCCTATCCCGACGACTCGGCCTGGGATCCCACGAGCGACTATCACGACCCCAAAGCCTCGCCCGACCATCCGCTCTGGTCGATGGTCGACGTGCAGCTCGTCGAGATCTTCCCCCGCGGGGTTTCGCTCGAGGAACTCCGGGGCGTGAAGGCCCTCGCGGCGATGGAGCTCCTCCGCCGCGGCAGCCGCCTCTCGGTCACGCCCGTCTCCGCGGCCGAGTTCCGCACGATCGAGAAACTCGCCCACGCGACGCCACCCGCCGCCGCCGCGAGGGCCACCCGGGCCACGCGGGCGAACACGCGCCGCGGCTGACGGCATAATGGGCTCATGCCCTGCCGGATCGAACCAGCCCCGTCACCACCGCGCGACGCCGGTGCCCCGCTCCCCGAGCCCCTCGGCTGGATCGACGGCGAGCTGGCCGACCTCGCCGCCGGCAACCTGCTCCGGCCGCATCGCATTCGCAGCGGCCGGCAGGGCGCCCGGGTGGTGCTCGACGGCCGGGAGCTCGTCAACCTGGGCTCCAACGACTACCTGGGCTATGCCGGCGACGTGCGACTCACGAAGGCCGCCTCCAAAGCCGCCTGCGCCGAGGGTTTTGGAGCGGGGGCCAGCCCGCTCGTGAGCGGTCACTCGCAGGCCCACGAAAACCTGGAGCGGGCGATCGCCACCCTCCTCGGCGTGGAGGCGGCCCTGGTCTTCGTCAGCGGCTTCGCCGCCAACTCGGCCACGATCGCCGCCGTCGCCGGTCCCGGCGATGCGATCTACTCCGACGAGCGGAACCACGCCAGCCTGATCGACGGCTGCCGGCTCGCGCGGGCCGCGGTCCACGTCTACCCGCATCGCGACCTCACCGCGCTCGAGCAGCTCCTGGCAACCACCGCCGCCCGCCGCAAGCTCGTCGTCACCGACACGCTCTTTTCGATGGACGGCACGATCGCCCCGCTCGCCGACCTCTGCGAACTCGTCCGGCGGCAGGGGGCGATCCTCTTGGTCGACGAGGCCCATGCCACCGGCGTGTTCGGAACGCGGGGCAGCGGCCTGGTCGAGGAGACCGGCTGCGACGACGGCGTCCACATCCGCGTGGGCACGCTCTCCAAGGCTCTCGGGGCGGCCGGCGGCTTCGTGGCCGGGCCCGCACGCCTCGTCGAGTGGCTCCGCCACAAGGCGCGGGCCTGGATTTTTTCGACGGCTCATCCGCCCGCCGTGGCCGGGGCGGCGGCGCGGGCGATCGAACTGTTGGGACAGGAGCCCGAGCGGCGCCGCGATCTGCGGGCGCTCTCCACGGGCTTTCGCGAGCGGCTCACCGCCCGGGGCGTGGACATCGGCGGCGCCGAGGCCCAGATCGTGCCGGTGATCGCCGGCGAGCCGGCGGCGGCCCTGGCCCTCGCGGAACGGCTGGCTGCGGCGGGCTTTTTCGTGCCGCCGATCCGGCCGCCGAGCGTGCCGCCAGGACGGAGCCTGGTGCGGGCAAGTCTTTCCTGGCTCCACTCCGAAGCCGACCTCGCGAGGCTCGCCGATGCGCTCGGACAGTGACGGGGCACCGTGGTGCGTGATCGGCGCGGGGCCTTCCGGCCTGGCGGCGGTGCGCCACCTGCTGGCGGCGGGAATCC
>JBILOA010000094.1:0-6541 GCA_044374735.1 Pirellulales bacterium
CGCAGGGCAGGGGCGGAGCAGCCAGCGGCCTGCCCGCGCCGATCACCTCGAGATACTCGAGCACGTCGCCGGGTTGCGTCGCCAGCGCCGCCATCGCCTTGGCCGCGTCGAGGGCGCTGCCGCCGCCGAGGCCGAGCACCACGTCGCATCCCGCCGCCCGGGCCGCCGCCGCGCCGGCCCGGGCCGTTGCCAGGGTGGGCTCGTTGGGCACGCTGAAATCGGCCCGCGCGAGGCCGTGCTCCGCGAGCAGCGGATCGAGCCAGGCATCGTGCCGGCGGGTCGCCCCGCCCACGACGAGCACCCGCCGGCCAAACCCGGCCACGATCCCGCCGACGCTCCGGCGGACGCCCGAGCCGAACACGATCCGCCCGGCCGTCGCAAACTCGAAGCCCGGGGTCATCACCAGCCCGCGTCGTCGGGATGGAGGTTCAGGTATTTCACGCTCGACCGCGGTTCGGCCATCATCCCGGCCACGGCGTCCCGCCAGACGGCGTAGTGCGGCGTCTCCTTGTGGGCGAGGGCGGCCTCGGGCGACCGATAGACCTCCACGAGCACGAACCGCGTTGGATCGTCCTGCTGCCGGATCACGTCGAACCGGGCCACGCCCGGCTCGGCGAGGCTCGCCCGGGCGTTGGCCAGGGTCGCGGCCTCGAAGGCCGCCTCGCTGCCGGGCTTCACGTGGACGAAGACGTGGACGATGTGCATCGGCGTGCTCCGCGGTCGGTGCTCACTCGGCTCCCCAGAAGTCGACCACGCAGACCTTGTCGACGTGGGGCCCCACGATCGACACGAACTCCTTGTGGGCGGGATGCGGCAGGTAGGCGTCGCGGTCGGCCTCGGTCCTGAACGTCACGAGGAAGCAGTGCGTGAACCCCTGAGCCTTGCCCTCGGGCGAGACGTCGGTGCCCCACTCGAAGCCGTCGATCTCGGCGATCTTCGCCGGGAGGCCGCGGAAGGCCGCGACGATCCGGGCCACGTCCTCGGGCGTCGAGGTCTCCTTGAACTTGAAGAGCACGACGTGCCGCAGGTTCTTCGCCGCGTCGCCACCGGCCGACACGCCGAGTGCCTCGAGCATCCGGTCGGCCACGAACCGATTGCCGGCGGCGTTCAAGTGGACCCCGTCGGTCGTGAGGTCCCTGTCGGCCTTGGTGGCGTTGGCCGATGCGAGGTGCCCGATGAAGGCCTTGCGCAGATCGAGGAGGCCGGTCTTCAGGTCGGCGGCCACCGCCCGCGTGACGCCCGCATACTCGTCGAGCATCGCGTCGAGCGGGTTCTGGCCCGTCGGCTTTTCGCCGATCACGCTCGGCGTGCAGAGGATCACGCGGGCCCCGGCGGCGCGGATGCGCTCGACGAGGCTCCGCAGCCCCTTGTCGAACGCCTCCTTCGGGGTGCCCTGGCCCCGCTGCGAGTGCCAGACGTCGTTGATCCCGATGTAGATCACGACGGTCGTGGGCTTCTTCGCCAGCACGTCGCGGTCGAGCCGTTTCTCGAGGTCGGGCACCTTGTTGCCGCTGATGCCCGCCCCGATAACCTCGACGCCCCTGTCGGGCAAAGCGGTGGCGATGGCCTCGCGCACGAGCGTCACGTAGCCGCCGGGCCCTGCGCCTCCCTGCGTGATCGAGTCACCGAGGAACACGATCCGCTCGCCCGCGGCGAGGGCGCGAATGACGGCGTCATCGCCGTGGACGACAGGCATGGACATGGCCAGGAAGGTTCCGAGGAGGAGGCACGAGGCGAGCGGGTGGATCGACGTGGCGCGCATGGACAAGGAAGACCCTGGGGAGGTGGCGTGGCGGCCGAAGGCATGGCATCCGCTGGGGGCGAACACCGGCCGGAGTATAGATGGCAGGGCCGACGTGCGGGGCGGAGTCAGAAGGGGGGTGGGGCGGGCGGTTTGTGTCCGGCTCGGCCGAGCGGTAGAGTGCCGCGGTTCGCGAATGGTTTCCGGCCCGTTCTTTCCACGCCCCCGGAGAATCAGCCCCGATGGCATCCTCTGCCAACCTCCCGCCCCAGGCGGCGACCCGCCGCGACTTTCTCAAGGCGGCCGCGGCGACCGGCGCCACCGTCGCCGCGCCCTACGTGATCACGTCGAAGGCGCTCGGCGACGCGACGACCCCGCCGGCAAGCGACCGGATCGTGATGGGTGGGATCGGCATCGGCAACATGGGCTCGGGCGATCAAAACGCCTTTCTCGGCATGCCCGGCGTGCAGTACGTGGCCGTGTGCGACGTGCGGAAGAAGTGGCGTGACGAGGGCAAGGGCCGTGCCGACAAGAAGTATGGCAACGGCGACTGTGCCGCCTACGTCGACTTCCGTGAGTTGCTTGCCCGCGACGACATCGACGCCGTCCACATCGCCACCCCCGACCATTGGCACGCGATCATGACGATCGCTTCCTGCCGCGGCGGCAAGGATGTCTATCTCCAGAAGCCCGAGACGCTCACGCTCAGGGAAGGGCCGCTGATGGTGGCCGCGGCCCGGCGCTACGGCCGGGTCGTCTCCGGCGGCAGCCAGCGGGTGCTCGGCGACTATCGCGGCATCGTCGATCCCTGCTGGGCCGGCGAGGCGGGCACGATCAAGGAACTCGACATCTCGGTCGGCGGGCCCTCGCTGTTCTGCGCCCTGCCGGGCCTGCCCACGCCCCCCGACATCGACTGGGATCTCTGGCTGGGCCCGGCCCCCTGGGAGCCCTACAACCCGGGCCGCTGCGACGGCAACTTCGGCACCGGTGGCAACAGTTGGCGGAGCTACTTCGACTACTCCGGTGGCAGCCTCACCGACTGGGGCGCCCACCACTTCGGCGGCGCCATCTTCGCCGCCGACCTGCGGGAACTGCAGCCCGCCAAGGTCGTCTACCATCCGGCCGCCGGCGGGCACGGGGCCTACGTGTCGGCGGAATACCCCAACAACGTCGCGATCCACCACAACCGGCCGCAGCCGCTGCGGCCCGGCAAGCCCTCGGTGGCCCATCAGGGGGCGATCCAGATCTACGGCGACGGCGTCAAGCGGGAGCCCAAGGCGGTCCCGCTCTATCGCAACGGCGTCGGCAGCATCTACGCCGACTTCATCGAGTGCGTGAAGACCCGGGAGAAGCCGTTCCGCGACATCGAACTGGCCGTCAACACCATGATGGCGCCCCACATGATCGCGATCGCCTACCGCCTCGAGCGGTCGCTCGAGTGGGACCGCGAGGCCCAGGCCTTCAAGGGCGACGAAGAGGCCAACCGGCTTGTTGATCGTGCCCGCCGCGAGCCCTGGATCATTTGACGCCGAGTGTCCGACCTGGATCACGTGACCGAACGCATCCGCACCGCCCGCCCGCCGAAGGGCTGACCACTCCGACAGGAGACCTTTCCATGGCCATCGACCCCGCCAGCCTCGACGCCCCCTTCGCCGCGCTCGCGGCCTTCGACTGGGGCGGCGACGCCAAGACCCTCGCGCCAATCGACGCCGCCGTCGTCGCCGCCCACGGCGACGCCTCCCTGACCGCCGAACTCGAGAAGCGGCTTGCGGCCGTGCTCGGCTCACCGGCGCCCCGGGCCGCGAAGCAGTATGCCTGCCGCAAGCTTTCGCTGATCGGTACGGCCGCCAGCGTGCCGGCCCTCGCGGCCCTGCTGGCCGACAAGGATCTCTCGCACATGGCCCGGTTCGCACTCGAGCGGTATGCCTCCCCCGAGGCGACCGCGGTGCTGCGCACGGCGCTCGGCAGCGTGGAGGGCGACCTGAAGATCGGCATGCTCGCGTCGCTGGCGGCCAAGCGCGACGCCGCGAGCGTGCCAGCGATCGCGGCGCTCGTGAAGGGCGACTCGGCCGTCGCGGTGGCCGCCGCCGAGGCGTTGGGCCTGATTGCCAGCCCTGAGGCCGCGACAGCGCTCGCCGCCGCCCAGGCGAGCGGCGCCGCGGCCGAGGCCGTCGTGGATGCCCGGCTCGCCTGCGCCGAGGCGTTCGTGAAGGCTGGCCGGAAGGCCGACGCCCGGGGTATCTACGAGGCGCTCTCGAAGGCCGTCGGCGAAGCGCCGACCACGCACCGCGGCCGCGCCGTGCGCATGGCCTGCCAGCGGGGCTTGTTCGCCGCCATCGACGGTTGACGCTCGGCCGTCGGTCCGTCCCCCGATTCCCGTCCCCCGAGGTGACTGCGATGGTCGTTCCCTGCCATGCCCTTGTCCGCTCGCTCGTGCTGACGATCGTCTGCCTCGGGGCCGCGGCTTCCCGGGCCGCTGCCGAGCCCGCATCGCGCGAGGCGTTCGCCTTCGCCGTCGAACTCGTCAAGGGCTCCGACCCCGACATGCGGGCGGTCGCCCTCGAACGGCTGCGCGACGGGCTGGCCGGCGAGGCCTACTCCGTCGAGCTCGCCGAAAAGGTGCTGCCGGCGGTGCCGCCGGAGGTTCAGGTGCGGTTGATCTCGACGCTGGCCGGCCGCCGCGACGCCGCCGCCCTGCCGGGCCTCGTGAGCATGGCGGCCTCGGGTGACGAGTCGGTCGCGGCCGCCGCCGTTCGGGCGATCGCGGCGCTTGGCAGCGGGGCGCAGGTGCCCCTGCTCGTGGCCCGGCTGGAAGGGCAGGGGCCGGTCCGCGATGCGGCCCGCGCCGGGCTCGTCGCGATTCAGGCCGCCGATGTCTCGCCCCAGCTCGTGGCCGCCGCGGGCGGCGCCACCACGCCGGCGGCCAGCCGGGTGGCGATCTTCGAGATTCTCGCCGAGCGGCGCGACCGGGCGGCGCTGCCGCTGCTGGTTTCCACCGCCAAGGCCGACGACCCCGAGCTCCGGGCCGCCGCGATGCGGGCTCTCGCCAAGCTCGGCGGTCCGGCCGAGGTGCCCGGCATGGTGGCCGGCTTCCTCGCCGCCGAGGCGGGCAAGGAGCGGGACGATGCCGAGCGGGCGATCCTGGCCGTGTGCGGAGCGGGCCCGGAGGTGAAGCCGGCCGCGGCCGAGATCCTGACCGTGTACCGGGCCGCCGACCCGGCCACGCAGCAGACGCTCCTGCCGCTGGTCGCGCGGGTCGGCGGGCCGGAGGCGCTCGCGATCGTCGACGTGCTGGTGGCCGATGCCGACCCGGCCCGGCGCACGCTCGGGCTCACGGCCCTCTCTCGCTGGCCCGACGCCACCGTCAAGGATCGGCTCCTCGGCCTGCTCGCCAAGACGAGCGACGACGGGGAGCGGCGGCTGCTCGTGGGCACGCTGATCCGGATCGCGCCGATTCCGAACAACGGGCTCTCGGACGCGCAGCGGCTCGCGCTGCTCGCCGACACCATGAAGCTCTGCACCACCGACGACGACCGGCGACGGATCCTCGAGCGGGCCGGTGCGATCCGCACCGTGGAAACGCTCCGGTTCATCGTGCCCTCCCTCGACACGCCGCCGCTCGCTGAAAGCGCGGCCAAGGGCGTGGTGGAACTCGCCCACCAGCAGAAACTCCGCGACGCCAACAAGCCCGAGTTCACGGCGGCCCTCGACCGGGTGCTTGCCGTGGCCAAGGATCCGGTCACCCGCGAGCGGGCCGAACGCTACCTCCAGGGCAAGACCTGGGAGCGGCGCTAGGCGGCCGCGGCGTCGCCGACGCTCGGGCCGCGTCAGCGGTCGTCGTAGACGCTCGTGACCTCTTCCTTGGTGATCGGGGTCGGCTGGTCGTCGCTGACGAGCTGCACCTGCACCCGCTGATGGCCGGCCCGCCGGCCGCGGGCGCGGATCTTGTAGACGGCCTCCTCGCCCGGGCCGAGCTTGGCCAGCGGCTCGAAGGCGATGGCGAGGTTCTCGACGCGGTGCCGTCCCGGGCCCTCGGCTTCGACCGGTTCGAGATCCCCGACCAGCGTGGCGGCCAGGCGCACGCCGGAGGCCGCCTTCGTCCCCTCGTTGGCGACGCGGATCACGTATTCGGTGACACCTTCGACCTCGATCGGATCCTCGCTGTCGGCCACCTGGAAGGCCAGCGCCGCCAGGCCCTCGACCTGGCAGACGTGGATCGCCTGATCCGACGGACCGTCGTTGCTGCGGGCCGCCGCGGTGATCCGCTGGCCGCCCGCCTGCACCGGCATCACCACCACTTCCACCGTGCCGGTCTCGCCGGCCGGCAGCTCTTCGAGGTTCCAGAGCACCCGGTTGGTCCGTTCGTCGTGCCAGCCGGCGTGGTTGGCCCGCACGAACTTCACGCCCGCCGGCAGCTGCGCGGCCAGCTCCACCGCACGGGCCGACGCGGTGCCCGCGTTGACCATCGAGATCGTGCAGGTCGCCGGCCGTTGGAGAAACCGCCGGGCGGGCATGTCGATCGTGACCTCGAGCGTGGGTGCGGTGACCGGGAGGGGCAGCGGCTGGTCGATCTCGATGCCGCCGTCGGCCCGGGCCACGAACCGGGCGGGGGCCCGACCGGGGCTGCGCGTGCCGAGGACGAGCTCGATGGTCTTCGAATCGCCCGGCCGCAGCTGGCCGACGTCGAACTCGAGCTCCGCTCCGGCCCGGTGCGATACCGTCTCGGGCAGGAAGGCCTCGAGCACGACGCCCGTGGCGGTGCCGGAGCCGCGGTTCGAGACGGTGAGCGTGACCTCCACG
>JBILOA010000095.1:0-6527 GCA_044374735.1 Pirellulales bacterium
GGGGCGGCACGGCTGGGTTTTGGTCGCTGGCCGGAGTCGCCAGCCGTTCGGCCGCGGGCGGCTGCCCCTCGGCGGCCTCGTTCCAATCGCCCTCCAGCACCAGATCGATCACCGCGTCACCCTGGTCGTCGGGGCTCTGGCCACGGAAGCCCGGGCGTTCGGGATCGCGGGCCATCCGCGTATCCTCGTCGCCGGTGGGCTTCGAGAAGCTGATGCGCGGCCCCTGCCCCTGCGCCGCGTCGGCGGCGAACAGGCTGCTCGACTTCAGCCGCCGCTCGTCCTCGCGGAGCTTGCGGATGTCGAGGATGTCACCGGGCCGCAGCGAGAGCCGGTTGAGCACCACGCTGTGCCGGGTGTGCGGGTTGTCGCCGCGGATCCGGACGTTGATCTGGCCCACCCGGTAGCGCTGCCCCTCGCTGACGTTGTAGACGAGGTCGAGCTGACCCGGCTCCTCGAGGAACCGCGGATCGGCCTGGATGTCGGCGAACACGAAGCCGCGGCCGCCGTAGATGTCGCGGATCTGGTTGAGATCCTTGTCCATCTTGGACTGGTTGAAGAACTCGCCTCCCTTGAGCTCCAGCTCCCGCTCCAGAAACTCGGTCTTGAACTTGCTGTTGCCCATGAACGAGACGTTGCGAACGGTGTATCGCGGTCCCTCGTTGATCACGAAGGTGACGTGCGTCCAGTCGCGCATGCCCTCGCGCACGACCGACACCTCGCGGCCCACCTTGGCCTGGAAGAAGCCGAGACTGCGGTAGTAGGCCGTCAGGGTGTCGACGTCGCCGTCGATCACCTCCTGGTCGATGTCGCCCCCCAGGAACCAGAGCACGCCCGGCTTGCTCTTGATCTGCGTGAGCAGCCGCCCGTCACTGGCGATCGTGTTGCCGACGAAGCTGGTCCACACCGCCTTGCGGGCCCGCCCCTCGTCGATCAGGAACACCGCCCCCTTGTCGCCCGGCTTGCTGCCCTCGACCGTGGTCACGCGGGCCGCCTCGTAGCCCTTCTCGTGGTAGTAGCCCTCGATCCGGCGCCGGGCCTCTTCGACCACGTATGGGTCCATCGAGTCGCCCACGTCGATCTCGGCCTTCTTGCGGAGCGTGCGGGTGGTGATCCGCTCGTTGCCGACGTAGCGCACGTGCCGCAGCATCGGCCGCTCGACCACCTGGAAGATGACCACCACGCCGTCGGCCACGCGGACATACTTCGGATGCACGTCGACGAACTTCCGCGAGCGGTGCAGCGTCCGCACGTCCTCCTCCACCGTGCGCGGGTCGAAGGCCTGGCCGGCTCGGGTCACGAGCTTGGGGAGCTTCGAGACCTCGGTCGCCTCGTTGCCCTCGATCCGAACCTCGACGATCAAGTCGGCCTGCGGGGCGGCGGCCACGGCCGCCACGGGCGGCAGCGGGGACGGGCCGGTGGGGTCGGCCGCCCATACGGCCGGCCCGCTCCCGAGGGCGAGCGAGGCGAAGGCCGCGGCGGCCGCGATTCGGCAGGTCGTTCGGAGGCTGGCGAGTGAGCGATTCAAGAGGGAGCGCCGAGGGGGGGACGGCTCGAAAAGCCGGGGAGGAATAGCCGACCCCACGAGGCCGCCACAAGCCGAAAAGTGTCCAGCGTGAGGGTGGCCGCCGGGGCACGTCGGCCCCGCTTGCCCAAACGCCGATCCTTGACTGCGTGATGAGAACAGCGGTAATTTTGAGGGTTTCCGGCGGCCCGGGCCGGCGCAAGTCGGACACCCACCCCACGTCCGCGGCCGCACCCGGCCGGCGGTTGCCCCATGCCGCCTCCCATGCAGTCGCTGGTCATCGATCTGCGTCGCACCGAGGATGCCCGTGACGTCGTGCACCGGGCGGTGCAGGCCCTGGCCGAGGGACGGACGGTGGCCTTTCCCACCGAGACCGACTATGTGGTCGCCTCGAGCGCCCGCGTCGCCACGGCGGCCGACGTCCTCTCTCGCATCGCCGCCGAGCGGGCCGGCGAACCGCGGCTGACGCTGATCCTCAAGAGCGCCGAAGAGGCGCTGGATTGGGCGCCGCGGATCACTCCGGTGGGGCGGCGGCTCGCCCGCCGCTGCTGGCCCGGCCCGGTCGCCATGATCGTGCCCGACGACCACCCCGAAAGCCTGATGACGCGGCTCCCCCCCGCGACGCGGGCGGCGCTCGCGGCGGGCGGACGGTTGCGGCTGCGGGTTCCGGGTCATCCGCTGCTGGCCGACTGCATGCGGATGCTCGCCGGACCGGTGATGATCGCCGAGCCGCCCGCGGCCGCCGGCACCGTCGTGACCGCCGAGCAGATCGCGGCCGCGGCCGGCGGCACGCTGGCGCTGGTGCTCGACGACGGCCCGGCCCGCTACGCGCAGCCCGCCTCCACGATCGAACTCGTCGGCGACGGCTTTCGCGTCGTCCGGCCGGGCATCGTCTCGGAGGAGACGCTCCGGCGGCTGGCCAGCCTGATGGTGCTGTTCGTCTGCACGGGCAACACCTGCCGCAGTCCGATGGCGGAGGCGCTGTTCCGCAAGGTGGTGGCGGAGCGGCTGGAGTGCGGGCCGGAGGAGATCGATCAGCGGGGCGTGGTCGTGACCAGCGCGGGCCTGGCGGCCTGGGCGGGCGGCCCGGCCAGCAGCGGAGCCCTGGAAGCGGTCGCCGAGATGGGAGCCGACCTCCGCGGCCATTCCAGCCAGCCGCTGACCGAGGCGCTCGTCCGTCAGGCCGACGTGATCCTGACCATGACGGCCTCCCACCGGGCGGCCCTCCTCGCCCAGTTTCCCGAGGCCGGCGACCGCGTGGCGATGCTCTCGCCCGACCGGCGCGACGTGATCGACCCGATCGGCGGCAGCCTCGAAACCTACCGGTCGTGCGCCCGGCAAATCCGCGAGCATCTCGCTGCCAGAATCGCTACACTTGAACTGCCGGCGGCGGGCGGTTCCAGCCCGGGCGGCAGCCCTTCTCCGAGCGACGAATCCCCATGCGGCTAGCCATTGGCAGCGACCACCGCGGTGTCACCTCCCGGAGCCGGCTGGTCGGCCTGCTCGAGCGAATGGGCCACGAGATCGTCGACTGTGGCTCGTTCGGGGACGAGGCGGTCGACTACCCCGACGTCGCCGCGGAGGTCGCCCGGCGGGTGGCCGACGGCGCGGTCGATCGGGGCATCCTCCTGTGCTGCACGGGTGTGGGCATGGCGATCGCCGCCAACAAGGTGGCCGGCGTGCGGGCGGCCACCTGCCACGACGAGGTCACCGCCGAGATGAGCCGCCGCCACAACGACTTGAACGTGCTCTGCCTGTCCGCGGAGATGCTCGGGCCGGAGATGCAGGAAAAGGTGATCCGGACCTGGCTCGCCACCCCCTTCGAAGGCGGACGCCACGCCCGGCGGGTGGCCAAGATCGCTTCCCTGGAGGCCGAATGTGCCGGCGGCCGCGAGCTGGAAAAGCCCGCTGCCGGCTGAACCCGGGGGATTCGGCGGCCGCGGCAATCTGGGGGGATGCCGACGGGCGGCGAAGAGATGCCCGCTCGTAGCGGTCGTAGCGGGTTGCGGCTGAAAAAACCGTCCTCCTGGGCCGCTCCATTCGTTGAACGGCCCCGTGGCGTGGGTATCGTCGGAAGCATGCCGCGGGAGGCGTGCCGGCAGGTGCCGGTCCTCACGCGGGAGCTTTCAGGACTTTGCCACGGCATGCCGCTCGCCCGCCATCCTGATCCCGAAGATGTCGACTGCCTGCTCCGCAACGGCGAGTTGCGGACGGCGATCGAGCCCTACCTGGACGAGGCCGTCTGGGAGATCGACTTCCGCCAGTTGCCGACCGAGGCCGAGAACCGGTTCCTCGAGTCGATGCTGGCCTGGGAGCTCGCCCCGCTGTCCCCGGTGGCCCGCTGGTTCGACCCGCCGCTGGCGATGCAGCCGGCCTGCACGCTCGACGACGAGCAGATCCGCGACCGCCTCTGGGAGGTGATCGAGTCGCTGCACGCCAAGCGGATCGTGCTCGACTACACCGACCACCTCTCCGACCGCGAGCTCTACGCGCTGATCCGCAGGGACATCCTCCCGGCGCCGCTCAAGCGGGTCGATCTGCCGGACAACTTCGTCCACTGGGACTGCAGCGCCTCGCTGGAGGGCGACCAGACCGTCTGGCTGACCTACTACGCCAGCGACGAGGAGCGGGAGGAGTGGCGGCTGGAAGAGGGCCGCGATCCGCCCCCGCGGCTCGTGCCGCCGCACCCGCGGGCACTGCCGGTCGCCGACGCCTGAACGAAACGGCGGGAATGTCGCCGCGCCGGGGAAAAATCCTCCGCGGCCAAAGGCCACCGGCCGGTTCCTGACGGTGGCCGCCCGGCATATCCTTTGGGTGGTCGCAATGGCCGCCCTCACCGCCCCGGGAGCTTGGATCATGCCTGCCCGTCTCGCCGCGTCGTTTGCCGTGATCGCCACGCTGTTGCCTGCCCTCGCACCGGCCGCCGACGAAGCGGCGGTGAAGGCGGCGATCGCCAAGGCTTCGGCCTTCCTGGCCACGTGCCAGGATGAACAGGGCAGCTTCAAGGCCGACCTTGGTCCGGCCGTGTCGGGGCTCGCGGTGACCGCGCTGGTCCGCAGCGGCACGCCGGCCGACGACCCTGTCGTCAAGAAGGGCCTCGACTACCTGCTGAGCTTTCGCCAGCCCGACGGCGGAATCTATTCGCCCGATTCGCCCGTGGCCAACTACGAGACCTCGATCGCGATGCTGGCGCTCGCCGCCTGCAACGCCGAGGGCCGTCTCGCCGACGAGATCGACGGGGCGGTGAAGTTCGTCAAGAAGCTCCAGTGGGACGACGGCGAGGGCAAGGGGGAGAACGACCCGGCCTTCGGCGGCGCCGGCTACGGCAAGAAGTCGCGGCCCGACCTGTCGAACACCGCCTTCATGATCGAGGCGCTACGGACCGTCGGCGAGAGCGAGAGCGATCCGGCGATCCAGCGGGCGCTGGTGTTCGTGTCGCGCACCCAAAACCTGCCCGGCCCCGGCAATCCGCTCCCCTTCCCCGACAAGAACCCCGACGGCGGCTTCTATTACACGCCGGCCAACGGGGGCGAGAGCCAGGCCGGGACGACGGAGAATGGCGGCCTGCGGAGCTACGCCTCGATGACCTATGCCGGACTCAAGAGCATGATCTTCGCCGGGCTCAAGCCGGATGACCCGCGGGTGAAGGCGGCCACGGAGTGGCTCAAGAAGCACTACACGTTCGAGGAGAACCCGGGCATGGGGCAGGCGGGACTCTACTACTTTTATCACACCGCGTCGAAGGCCCTGGGCGTGCTCGGCGCCGACCGCTTCACCGATGCCGCGGGCCAGGCGCACGACTGGCGTGACGAACTGACGACGGCGCTCCTGGCGCGGCAGCGCGCCGACGGCTCGTGGGCCAACCCCAACGAGCGGTGGATGGAGGGCGAGCCGGTGCTGACGACCGCCTACGCGCTCCTCGCTCTGGCCAACTGCGCCAAGTGAGCCTTCCGGCCGCGGGTGACCCTTGCGGGGGTGCCGGCTCCGCGGGGACGGCCGCTGCGCGCGAGCCACGTGGGCTCGTGGTCTTCCGGGTCGTGTTGGTGGCGGCCCAGGCCGCGACGATCCTCCTGACCTGGAAGGTCTGGCAGGTTCGGGCGGTGCCTCCGCTCGTGCCGCTGGCGGCCGTGCCCCAGATCGATATGGCGGTGCCCCTGATCGCCTCGCTCGTGGTCGTGCTCGCGCTGCCGCGGGTGGGACTGCCGCTCCACACGCTCCTGCTCGGCTGGGCGGTCGTCGCCGACCAGTGCCGCCTGCAGCCGCAGGTGATCTCGCTCACCTGGCTCCTCTGGGGAACGAGTGGCCTCCCGGGCGGCGTGCTGGTGGCCCGCGGTTCACTGGCCGCGACGTGGCTCTACGCCGGTCTCCACAAGCTCACCAGTCCGGCCACCTTGGACGCGCTCGGAACCTGGACGCTCCAGGCCATCTGGCCGGGAGCGGCCTCCGGCCTCGCCCTGCCCTTGGGCATGGCGGTCGCGCTGGCCGAGATCGGGCTGGGGATCGGCACGCTCGTGCCCGTCTGCCGGCGGGCCGTCGCCATCGGGGCGGTGGTGTTTCACGCCGCGGTGCTGCTCGTTCTCGCCTGGCGACTCGACTGGAACCCCGAGGTGTGGCCGTGGAACGTGGCCCTGGCCTGTGCCGGGCCGTTGCTCGTGGCTCCCTGGCGGGGGCCCTGGCTCGGCGATGCCTGGCTGCCGGCTTCACGGATCGCCCGCGGACTGGCTGTCGGCTTGCTGGTGATGCCCGTCGGCTATTGGCTGGGCGTCGTCGATGCGTATCTCGCGCACGGCGTCTATGTGGAACACGCCCCGCGGGCCTCCATCTGCAGCCCGTTCGAGCGGCGCGACCTCGGGGAAGCCTGCTACCGGCTCGGCGTGGTGCTGCCGCCGGCGCGGCGGATGTTCGTGCCGATCTTCCGCGGCCTGGGCCGGCCGGGCGAGTGGCTCGAGATCGAAGACCCGCGCTGGATCGCCCGTCTGCGGGGCGACGCCTGCCGCACGCTCCG
>JBILOA010000096.1:0-6499 GCA_044374735.1 Pirellulales bacterium
TCGAGAAGAAGCCGCTCTTGAAGCAGGCTGCTTTGAAACAGGCTGCTCCGGAGACGATCGAGCCCGTCTGGGAGGGCGACATGAGCGACCTGAACGCTCGCCAGCGTCTCAATCAGTCGAAGTTTCGCAAGATCTGCGAAGCACCGATCTTCAAGACGGCGATCGTGAGCAGCAGGCTCATCTCCGAGGAAAAGAAAAAGAAAAGCGTCCGGTTCGCCGATGCTGCGAGTCGCCCGCTCGTGTGGGCCCTGTCGGTCAACATGAACCATGAAAACCTGGCCCTGGATAAGAAACTCATCGCCGCGGGAGCAAGAACGCACGCCGAAATCGGGTACGTGCCGGTCACGAAATACCCCGACCCCAAAAAAAAAGACGTTTTTCTTTTTTGGGACAAGAACGACACAACGAACCTCCCGCCGAAGCCAATCTCTGATCACGACGCGGCCAACGTCGCAGCCGAACTCGTGAGGGAATTGAAGCGAGCGTATTGCCAAAGCCCGATCGAGGAAGAGGTGTTTTTGGACGTCGCCGACAGTCTGGTCGGCGAAGGAAGCATGGATGGGGATGGCTAGCACCATGGCATCTCTGCCGCGACTGCTTCTACCTCGTAGCCGGGCCGAGATAGTCTCTGAATGCATCGACTAGTCGGGTTAGCAGTTCGCTCGTCTCGCCCCTTTGGTATTGGTCGGCCGGCCCCGTTCTTAAGGGGGATTCAATGGGTTTCAGGCTCGGCCAGTTCGTGAGCAAATAGGGATAGAGGGTGAATCCCACCTCTTTCAAAAGCGTCTCATCGTCCTGACCAATCTTTAGCAGCCTGGTCTTCGCCCGCGTCGACTTCTTGCTCTGCCACGTGAACTTACCCTTGGATCGCGCTTCGTACTCCGTCAGAGCCGCCCTGATCCGGTTCGCGCACTTCTTCAGCTCAGCCTGCTTGGCCGCGAGCTCAGCCTGTTTAGCCTGCTTGGCATCTCGCTCAGCCTGCTGCTCCTTGAGATTTCCGAGAAGCTTCATTTTCAGGAATACCGTCCCGCTCGTTTGAAAAGCGTTCTTCACTTTGTTTTTGTCTTTCTCGTCCACGTATTCGTATTCGACGACTGTTTTCTCGATGTCGACTCCCTGCGCTCGGAGGGCCTCGAGCACGAGCGCCAACTGTATCGGGCTCGGCTTGTAGTGACCGCTCCAGTTGTTGATGTAGGTAAGCTCGCCGTCGACCACCGTGAGGCAGCCCGTGCACAGCACCTCGCGGCCTTCGAGGTAGGATGAATGATAAAAAGATCCCCTTGGTCCATCTTTGATTGAATGCTTTCGCGCGTAGATGTGGCGATTGAGCCCCATCGCAAATCCCGCGACGCCACGTTTGCGGTTGAACTCTTTGCCTTCGTAAGCGGTGTTCTCCGTCTGGTATTCCGGCCCCGAGCAATCGAAAGGCTCGAGGGCCCCTTGGGCGTTGATGATCATGAACTTGCCGTCCCTGATGTGCAGACGGCAGGCCAACGCCTCTTCGTCACTGAGATAGCAGAGTTGTGGCACGCTGTTGCCGGCGGCATCAACGTGGAGGGTCTGGTTGAAAACGTGATTATCGCAATAGACGCCACCTTCGCTCATGACGATAAGCTGCTTGCGAAGGTACATGTCGATCTCGTCCCCATCGATGCCGAAGACCTTTCCGAAGGCGTCGGCGGCAGCCCAATGGAGCGCGCGATAGAAAGGAAAGAGGGCGCAGTCGTTGTCGGTGCGCAACTTTGGATTGCGTGAGATGGTCCCCATGAACTGGCCTGTCACGGTGTAGATATCCACGAGCAACGATCCATGGATGGCCTTCGAGATCTGGTTATTGGGTTCGCCCGCCTGCAGTGTGCCGGCCTGGTACCGTCCGATCGCAGCGTCGATGACATCGGGATTGGTCAGATTGCCGGCGATCCGGCTCGCTGACGGAGGCTGCTGCACCGGCTTGGGCTGCAGGGGGGCGACCAACCCGAACCGCTTGATCTGCGCCGTGCCGGCCGGGCCGCCTGCGTGATCGTGAAACTGTTTCGCGAAGGCTTGTCGGTGAAAGTCGGCGGCTTCCTGCTGCGCCTCGAACTGCTCTTTGCGCAGAAATCGCTTGAGGCGATGCATCGCACTGACGACGTCGCCTTTCCAACTCGCCAGTGTCGGGATCGCCACGTAGTTCCGGACGCCCGTGGGCGCCATGAGCCTGCTGTGAAGATCCTCGCTCGGCATGGCGTCACCCTCCCTGGGGCAAAAGCTGGGTATCCGTGCCCGATACCGTGCTGAGAATCGGCCGTCATCGACAGCGAACTGGCACTCGCACGGGAATGCCAGCGGCTGAAGACGTCGTGTTGCTGTCCTGGACCTGCTTGGGAAAGGGGTGACACCGCCAGAGATTACGTGCGCCGCGGCTATGGGGTTGGTCGGATCAGGTCGGCGACGTCAAGGCCGCGATGCCGGCCAGTCGGAAGCCCGTGTCGTCGTCGGTGTAGAACAGGTATCCGGGCGTACCATCCGCATTGGTGAGCTGGTAGCCGGTCGGATAGTCGCGGCGGGTCAATCGATCGACGGCGATGATTCCCTGGCTCCACGAGCCACCACGAACGACGCGGGAATCGGGCTGCGTCTGGCCGGGGACCCCATCGGTCGGCGCATCCACGATGCCGTCCGTCCATTCCCAGAGGCTGCCGGTCATGCCGAGCGTGCCGTAGAAGGAGCGGGCGTTCGTGTACGTACGCACGTCCGAGAGCTTGCTGCCGTCCGGACGCGTGTCGTTGTAGTTGGCCGCGTTGGCGAGCAGGGCTTGAGCTGGATCGTCGCTGGGCAGCACGTCGCTGCGGGTGGCGTATTTCCAGAAGCCGCCGGTGCCGCCCTTGGTCGGGTCGTAGTAGGCCGCCTTCTCCCACTGTGCCTCGGTGGGGAGCCAGTACCGGGCGCCCGGCTCGGCGATAAACACGCCGGTCATCGCGCCGTTCAGGGCATACGCCCCCGTTTCGGTGTCGGCCGTGGCACCGCCTCCGTTGTGCATCCAGTTGGCGTAGCGGGCGGTGGCGAACCAGTTGACGTAGGCCACCGGCAGCCACCCCTTGCCCGGCGCTGCCTGATAGGAGTACCGGCCGTTGGCCGCGTCGAGCGTCCGGATGATGAGGGCTCCCGTGGCCTCGCCGTCGTCTTCGGGATCGTCCATTTCTGGCTGCCACAGCGACGTGATGTGGTGCGGCCCGTTGGCATCCGTGGCGACCAGGTTCAGGAACGCCACATACTCGTCCACCGTGGTTTCGTACTTCGCGATGCTGAACTCCTCCTGGACACCACCGTCACCGGGGTTGCCCACCCGCACCATGTCGATCGTCCGCGCGCCCGGCAGGAGGGCGACCATCGGCTGCGACGGGACGGCGGGCGGCGCGACCGCCGGCGTCACGGATGGTGCGGCCGCGGCCGCTGCTGGAGCCGGGCCAGGCGTCCAGGCGAAGTTCGCCCTCGCGCCGGCGATGCGGAAGCCGGTGTCGTCATCGACCTCGTCGGGCGTGTAGTCGCGACGGACGTGCTTGGCCGGATTGAGGATACCGAGGCTCCATGACCCGCTCCGCACGATCATCGAGTTCTCTTCGCCCCTGAAGTTCTCGATCGGAGTGTCGCTCCATTCCCAGAGGCTCCCGGCCTGATCCAGGGTGCCGTAGTAGGAAACACTGCGGACGAAGGACCCGACCGGCACGAGTTTGTTGCCTGCGGCAGAGACGATCGCGTTGTAGTTGGCGGCATTGATGCCATCCAGGCGCCGAGGGGCACTGTTGTCCGGCGCCTGGTCGGACCGGGTCGCGTGTTGCCAGTAGCCGCCGGCTTCGCCCCTCTCCGGATCGTAGAAGGCCGACTTGTACCACTCGTCCTCGGAAGGCAGCCAATACGCGGAGCCGGGCGTCCGGAACACGACCTCGTCGCCGTTGAGCACGTAAGCACCCGTCTCGGTGCCCGTCTGGCTGGAGGCTGACGTCGCGACCGGCTGGCCGTTGCTCAGCCAGTTGACGAACCGCGCGGCCGAGACCCAGTTGACGTTGGCGATCGGCAGCGACGCGGCCCCCGGTGCCGCATGGTAGCTGTAGTCGCCAGCCGTGCCTTCCCGGATGATCTGCTTGCCGATGACCTTCGTCTTGCCCATGACGTTCTGCCACAGGTTGCGGAGGTGGTCATACGCCGCCCCATCGGGCACGTACCGCGCGACGGAGTTGAGAAACCGGACGTAGTCGGCGACGGTGGTCTCGGTCCGCGCGATGGCGAAGTCGTAGGCCACCGACCCGTAGCTCGTCTCGACGTCGGCGGGATTGCCAGGATTGCCGACCGCCACCATGGGGATGCCCGCCGCGCCGGCCGTGCCGGCCGTGCCCACCGCGCCGCCACCGCCGCCCCCGTTCCCTGCGCCCCCCGCACCGCCGACACCCGCGGCTCCACCGAATCCGCTCGCGATACCTGCGGCGCCTGCGCCACCAGTGCCGCCCGCGCCGCCTTCACCGCCAGCAGCGGCCGATACGCCGACTGCGCCGGCGCCGCCGCGGCCGCCATCGCCTCCCACGCCGCCATCGCCGCCGGCGCCCATCTGGCCGGGCCGCGCTGTGAACACGAAGAAGCCGGAACCGCCCGTGCCACCCGCGCCTCCGTTGCCGCCGGTGGCACCTGCACCACCACGGCTGCCAGCCAGGCCCGGGGCGGCACCGGTGGCTCCAATGCCGCCGTGGCCGCCGTCGCCGCCGTCGCCGCCCGCACCACCATCGCCGCCGAGGCCAAACATCGGGCTGCCGGCGCCTCCCTTGCCACCGCTTCCCCCGTTGCCGCCGGCAGTCCCGTTGCCGCCCGGAGTCGTCGCCGTCGCCCCCGCCGCTCCGGCCAGGCCCGCGCCTCCGTTCCCGCCGTTGCCGAAGAGAAGGCCGCCATCACCACCGTCCCCGCCAGCGACGCCAGCGATGCCGGCGCCGCCGTTCCCACCGTTGCCGATCCAGCCGGCGCTCCCGCCCGCGGCTCCAGCGCCGCCCGCGCCGCCATTGCCGTAGATGATGCCGCCATCACCGCCGGCCACACCGGGCCCGCCGCCCGCCACACCGTCGGAGAACAGCGCCCGGCCGGACGGCGAGTCGATGCCGCCGGCGTTCCGCGGAGTGGCCACCGCAATCGCCCTGCCGAAATCCGTGAGGCTGACCGTCACCGACAGCCCGTCGACCGTGGCCGTGAACCGACTGATGCGGCCCAGGCGATCGAGCCACACATCGACCGGCACCGCCTCGTTGCCGAACGTGGGGGTCGTGGCCAACTCCGTGAGCTTCGACAGCGGCACGAGCGCCGCCAGCGTCGACCTGCCGATCGTCGCCTGATAGCGATTTCCGAACGCATCTGCACCGGCGAGTTGAGCCGACGCGGGAAACTCGAGGGCCGCGAGCGTGCGGGCGGGCGTGAGCCCCGTGACGAGGCTGTTCGTGGCGACGACCGCCGGCGCGGCACCCGCGAGCATCACCCACGACGGACTTGCATCGGGGCCAAGCAACGGGAACGCATTCACGTAGGTGACTGCGCCGAACTGACGGAACTCGGTGGCTTCGAGCCGCCGCTGACCGTCCGTTCCGACGCGGCTCACACTGGCATCGACGTCGCTCACCCGGCGCTGGGCATCGATCGCCCCGACCGAACCGACCGTCACCCCGCCGATGTCGAAGCGGACATCGAAGGCGTAACGAACCGCGTTCCGGACCCGGAGCGCCGCCAGCCCAAGCGGCGTGAGGCGAACCTGCATGCCCGGGGCCGACGTCACCAAGCCGACAGTGCCGCCGAGCGCCAGGTCGCGAACGTTGCCGCGGGCGTTATCGGCAATTTGGTTCGTGGCCCGCACGAGCGAGCCGCCACTCCAGCCAGCGGCGCCGATCCCGTGGCCGCCATTGAAGGCGATCGTATTCGGGTCTCCGAGGCCGCCGATCGTCAGGTTCGTGGCCCCCGCCAGCCAAATGCCATTTCCTCGGTTCTCGGAAAACGAACTGCCTTCGATCACCGTGCCGCGGTACGTCCCGCTCCCGAACCACAGGCCGGTGCCGTTGTCGGTGCTGGTGACGCTCGCGATCCGGGAGTTCAGCGAGCCGCCCACAAACCTGATGCCGGCGCCGCCGAAGCCAGAGACTCTGCTGTTGGTCGGGCCCGCAAGCACGACGTTGTCGGCCCCGCGGCCGATCACCAGTCCGTTCGCGCTGGCAGGTCTGGTGCTCCCGTCGAGAACGAACCCGGCGTTGAATACCACCCGGCTGCCCCGCTCGAGCGTCAGGCCCTGCACCGGTGTCTCGCCACCGACGCGGTCGGAGAAAGTGATCGCCCGTCCCGATGAGAGCGTCAGTCGCCCCGCCCCGTCGATCGTGTCCGCGAAGGCGATGTCCCCACCCGCGACGAGCCGCGTGTCGGCGGTGAGCGTCACCGGACCCGTGAACGCCTGCCGCCCCCGGGGAGTCGTCACGTCGGCCCCGAAGACGATGCCGTTGTC
>JBILOA010000097.1:0-6434 GCA_044374735.1 Pirellulales bacterium
CACGATCGACGGGATTCCGAGTCATGCCGGCGTGGCCCCCGAGAAGGGCGTGTCGGCGATCGCGATCGCGTCGCTGGCCATCGCCTCGCTCGTCGAGGACGGCTGGCACGGCCTGGTCGAGAAGGGGGGCAAGCGGGGCACGAGCAACGTGGGCGTGATCCACGCCGGCGAGGCGACCAACGTCGTGGCCGATCGCGCGGCGCTGCGGGCCGAGGCCCGCGGGCACGACCCCGCCTTGCGCGGGCGGATCGTACAGGCGATCGAGAAGGCGTTCACCGCCGCGGCCAAGCGGGTCAAGAGCAGCGACGGGCGGACGGGGAAGGTGACGATCTCGGGCCGGCTCGACTACGAGGCCTTCCGGCTGGCCGACGACGAGCCCTGCGTGACCGCCGCCCGCGAGGCGGTGCGCATGATCGGCCTCCAGCCGCGGCTCGACATCTCCAACGGCGGCCTCGACGCCAACTGGATGGCGGCCAACGGGATTCCGACGGTCACGCTCGGCTGCGGCCAGATGAACATCCACACCACCGACGAGCAGCTCGACCTGGCCGCCTACGAAAACGCCTGCCGCGCCGCGCTGCTGCTGGCCACGTCGGCGGCCTGACCGCGGCGGGAGTCAGTCGCCACGCACGGAGGCGTAGCAGTGACGCCGGCGCTCTTCGCGCTCGTCATCGGCATCGTCGTCGTCATCATCGTCGTCGTGGTTCGCTCCGCTGCCCACTGCGGCCGCGAGGAACGAAGCGGACCACACGGTTCGGCCCGCGTCATCGAGCTTCACGGCGTAGCCGGCGTCCCGCCAGCGGATCCGGGTCTGGGGGCGGCCCCGCGACCACGTGGTCTCGCTCACGGCCTCCGCCCGCCGGCCACCCGCGACCACGCCGCCGCTGGGATCAAGCGCGACGGCGAAGATGCCGTCTTCCTTGGGGCTGCCAAAGCCGCGGACCCAGACCAGGCTGCCCTGGGCGGAATACTTCGCGACGAAACCGTCCTCTTCGCCCACGCTCCGCAGCGACGTCCGGCCGCTCGACGGGTCGAAATCGACGGTCTTCTCGAACGCACCCCCCACGAACACGTTGCCGGCGACATCGCAGGCCACGGCCCGGGCCGCGTCCTCCCCGCGGTCGCCGAACGTGAACGACCAGAGGTAGTCGCCCGCCGTGTCGAGCGCCAGCACGAATCCATCCTCCTCGCCGCGGCTCTGGCTGCGGACCACGCCCGCGCCAGGATCGAAATCCGCGACATGGCCGAAGTCGCCGACGGCCACCACCATCCCGTTGGCGCCCACGGCCACGCCGAACACGGAGTCGTCCTTCCCACCCCCGACACCCCGGGCCCAGAGGCAGTTGCCCCTCAGGTCGTAGGCCGCGACGAAGCCGTCGGTCCGGCTCCCCCGGCCGGTGCTGGTGAGTACGGTGCCGCCGTCGAGCAGGTCGAAGTCCACGCTGCCGGCGAACTCGCCGCCCACGTAGATCGTGCCCCTGAAGTCGACCGCGACCGCATTGATGCCGTCCATCAGGCTGCCGCCGAACGGCCTGGCCCAGACGTCGTTGCCCTCGGAGTCGAACGAGGCGAGGAAGCCGTCGCGGCGGCCTGCGCCCGGCAGCACGGCCTCCGGATCATCGGGGTCCAGGACCAGCGTGCCCGAGAAGTGGCCGACCACGAGCACATCGTCGCCGAGCGGGTTGAGCGCGATGCCCCGCGCGGCATCGTCACCGGCCGACCCGAACGACCGGGCCCAGAGCAGCCCGCCCGCCGCGTCGAGCTTGAGCAGGAAGGCGTCGCGGCCGCCGCGGCTCACGAGGTTGGCGACACCGGCGCCGGGATCGAAATCGACCGTGCCGCGAAAGGAACCCACGAGGTAGGTCTCACCCGCGTCGTCGACCACGGTGCCGAGCACGGTGCTGCTCGCGCCGTTCCCCGACAGGAGCTTCCGCGACTCGAGCGGCTCGCACCGCACGCGGACGGCGGCCACGGCACGCCGCCGCACACGGGCCGATCGTTCGAACACCCGTCTCCAAGCCGTCGTGCCGCTCGCCATGATCCCCGCCTCCGAGGTGAAGTCTGAAACCCACACGCCCACCGGGAGAGAACGGTATCAGATCGCATCCCGGCCGCCTGCCGGGGAAAACCCGGAAACCGCACCGCGGGGCCACGACGCGCCGCTCACGAGCGGCTCACGAACCCGCGCGGCTCGCGGAAAACCCGCCCGGAACGCCGCGGACGCGGCGGCGTGATTGCCCGCCCCCGCCCACTCCCTCTAGATTCCGCTGCATGCCTCGCACCGCCGCCCGATCACGCCCGGCTCTCGATCGCGTCCACCAGGGCGACTGCCTCGAGATCCTGGGCCGCGTGCCGGCGGCGAGCGTGCACCTCGCCTTCGCCGATCCCCCGTTCAACATCGGCTACGACTACGACACCTACGACGACCGGCGAACCGCCGACGACTACCTCGCGTGGTCGAAGCGGTGGCTGGAGGCCGTGCGGCGGGTGCTCCGCCCCGACGGCACGTTCTGGCTCGCGATCGGCGACGAATACGCCGCGGAGCTCAAGGTGCTCGCCACGCGGGAGCTCGGCTTCACCTGTCGCAGCTGGGTGGTCTGGTACTACACCTTCGGCGTCAACTGCCGCACGAAGTTCAGCCGCTCGCACGCCCACCTGTTCCACTTCGTGAAGGATCCCGGGGCGTTCACCTTCAACGACGACGCGATCCGCGTGCCCAGCGCCCGCGAGCTCGTCTATGCCGACAAGCGGGCCCACTCGGCGGGCCGCCTGCCCGACGACACCTGGATCCTCCGGCCGCAAGACCTGCCCGAGGGTTTCGCCGCCGACGGCGACACCTGGTACTTCCCGCGGGTCTGCGGCACGTTCAAGGAGCGTTCCGGCTGGCACGGCTGTCAGATGCCGGAGCAGCTCCTGGGCCGGATCATCCGCGCCTCGAGCAACGCCGGTGACACCGTCCTCGACCCCTTCGGCGGCAGCGGCACCACGCTCGCGGTCGCCAAGAAGCTCGGCCGCCGGTTTCTGGGCTGCGAACTTTCGGAGGCCTACGCGGCCCGGATCCGGGAAAGGCTCGCCGCCATTCGCTCGGGGCAGCCCCTCGACGGCGCGCCCGAGCCGCTCAAGAGCGTGCCGCCCACGGCGCAGGGCCGCCGACTGCGGAAGCCGCGGGCGTCGTCCTGAAGGCTGCCCCGACGGGGCCTGCCGATCGCCTGCTCAAGGAATCGCGAGCGTGGCCTCGACCGGCAGATGATCGGAGCCCACGTCGGGCCCGACCCGGCGGTCCGTCACCCGCACCTCGGGCGAGACGACGACGTGGTCGATCGGGATCCGGGGCACCCAGCGGTGGGCGTTCCATGTGGCCTGCACGCCGCGGCCGACGGCCGAGTCGCACAGCCCGCGCAGCCGGACGAGCTGCCGGAAGCCGTGCGACCAGGGCGTGGCGTTCAGGTCGCCCGCCACGATCACCGGCCGCGACTCGGCAGCCGCCACGTCACCGATCGCCGCCAGCTGGGCGTCGCGCCGGGCCGACCATTCGGCGGCGATCGGCGCCGGCGGATGCGCGGCCACGAGCAGGCAGCCCGCCCGGCCCACCGGCAGGTCGACGATCACCACGGGCGGCCCCTCGGCGAGCGGCTCGATCCGTTCGCGGGCCAGCGGCAGCCGCGAGAGCACGGCGATCCCGAACCGGTCGTCGCGCGGATGCATGACCTGATGCGGATAGCGCGGCCCGAGTGTCGCGACCGCCTCGGCCCAACCGTCGTCCACCTCCAGCAGCACGACCACGTCGGCGTCACACTGGCCGAGATACCCGAGGGTGCGGCCGGGGTCGTCGTTGTCGGCCAGCAGATTGAGCGACACGAGGCGGAGGGTGCCCATGCCGGCGGCGTCCCCGGCGGCGGCGGGCATCCAATACGGCAGGAGCGTCCAGGCATTGGCCACCACGGCGGCGACCAGGCAGCCCGTGGCCAGCCGACTGCGACGCCAGGGGGCGACGGCGAACCAGACCAGCGCCGCCAGCAACCAATACCAGCGAAAGTGACTGGCGAGGTCGAGGAGCCAGTGCCAGCGCCCGGCGAAGCCGGCGACGGTGGCGGCAGCGAGTCCGAAGGCGGGCAGGTCGAGAGCGACCGGCTTCGGGCGGCGGGAAGTGCCAGGAGAAACTGCGTTCATGCGGGGCAGCGTACGCCGCGGCCGCCGCGGGCCTCAACGCGGCCGCCGCTCGAAATCGCCCCGGCGCCTACAATCGAGACGACGTTGACAGAGCCTGGCCCGGGGCAGGAGGGGTTGCCCGTGCCAATCGAGCGGCGTTGCTGGCCGAGCGCAGGCAGGATGCCGAAGCGAGGGCAGCATCGAGCGACTGGAGGGCACGATGCCCGAAAGGAGCGTCCGGCGAGATGGCACGGGAAACCCCGGCCCAATTCGCTCGACCACCAAAACCCTGATCAATCACACTACCGCCATGAGCGCATCGTGAACGACCTCCCCCAGTCACAGGACCGCGCCCGAATCATCCGCTGGGTGGTCGCCGGCATCGTCGTCTGGGGCATCTTCCACGCGATCGGCGCCTGGCGGTTCAACCACAACCCGCTCCGCGCGGTGGTGGTGCTCGCCTGCGTGGCGGCCTTCATCGGCTTCTGGATGACCATGCTCGCCGTCCGGCAGCGGCGGCTGTCGAAATAGGAGGTGATGCGATGGCGATCGTCCTTCGATCGAGCCTCGACAACGGCCTCGTGGCCCCGCCGGTGGTGCGGCCGGCGCCGCAGCGGCCCGAGAGCATGACCAGCCTCTCGATCGGGCAGTACCTGATCCGCCGGCTCTCCGACTATGGCCTGCGGCACGTGTTCGGCCTGCCGGGCGACTACGTGCTCACCTTCTACAGCATGCTCGAGCACTCGCCGCTCCAGCTCGTCAACTGCACCCGCGAGGACTGCGCGGGATTCGCGGCCGACGCCTACGCCCGCGTCCACGGGATGGGGGCGGTGTGCGTCACCTACGGCGTCGGCGGCCTGAGCGTGGCCAACTCGATCGCCGGGGCCTACGCCGAGAAGAGCCCCGTGATCATGATCTCGGGCGCGCCGGGCCTGGGCGAGCGCGGCGGCGACCCGCTGCTCCACCACCGCGTCCGCGAGTGGCGGACGCAACTCGAGGTGTTCGACAAACTTTGCGCCGCGAGCCTCGAGATCGTCGACCCGGTCACCGCCTTCCGCGACATCGACTTCCTGCTCGACACGGCCCACCGGCTCAAGCGGCCGGTGTACCTGGAACTGCCCCGCGACATGGTCGCGGTCGTGCCCGACCAGATCCGGCCCTACGTCCCGCCGCCGCGGGCCAGCGACCCCGATGCGCTGGCCGAGGCCGTCAAGGAGGCGGCGGCCCGGGTCGCGGCGGCGAAGCGGCCCGTGATCATCGCCGGGATCGAACTGCACCGCTACGGGCTCCAGGCCGACGTGGTGGCGCTCGCCGAGCGGGCGGGCATCCCGATCGCCGCCACGATGCTCGCCAAGAGCGTGGTGAGCGAGGTTCACCCGCTCTACATCGGGCTCTACGAAGGCGCGCTCGGCCGCCGCGACGTGACCGAGTTCGTCGAGGAGAGCGACTGCCTGATCCTGCTGGGCGCCCTGCTCACGGACATCGACCTCGGCATCTTCACCGCCAAGCTCGACGCCGCCACGAGCATCTACGCCGCCAGCGACGACCTTCGGATCAGCCACCACCACTACCACGACGTCCTGCTCGACGACTTCATCCGCGGCTTGGCCGCCGCCGTGCCCCGGGCCGCCTCCCGCCCCCTGCCGCCGGGCCCGGCGGCGTCGCTCGAGCCGTTCGTGCTCGCGCCCGCGGCCGCGATCACGACCACCAGGCTCGTCCGCCGGCTCGACGAGTCGCTCGACGACCGCACGATCGTGATCGCCGACGTGGGCGACGCGCTGTTCGCCTCGAGCGACCTCGTGATCCGCGGCCAGACGGAGTACATCGCGCCGGCCTACTACACCTCGATGGGCTTCGCGGTGCCGGCGGCGCTCGGGGCCAAGACGGCGCGGCCTGATCTGAAGGTGATCGCCCTGGTCGGCGACGGGGCCTTCCAGATGACCGGGATGGAGCTTTCGACGATCGTCCGCCGGGGCGTCGCCGTGACGGTGATCGTGCTCGACAACCAGGGCTACGGCACCGAGCGGCTCCTCCACGAGGGCTCGTTCAACGACATCAACCCCTGGCAGTATCAGCGGCTGCCGGAGATCCTCGGCGGCGGCACGGGCTGGGACGTGCGGACGGAGGGGCAGTTCGACGAAGCGCTCACGGCGGCCCTGGCCGATGAGCAGGCGATGAACATCATTCGCGTCCACATCGGCATCGATGACCGCAGCCAGACGCTCGACCGCCTCGCCGCCGGCCTCGCCCGCCGCGTCCGCCGCTGATCACGGCTGGAGATCCGG
>JBILOA010000098.1:0-6411 GCA_044374735.1 Pirellulales bacterium
ACTGGACGGATTCGGCCATGGGGTGCCCCGCGGGTACAACACGAGCGTAGCACGAAGCCTGGAATGCGAACGATGCGGATTCTGCTCTACACCCGCCGCGGCTGCCATCTCTGCGAGGAGGCCGAAGACCTGCTCGCCGCCCGCGGTGTGCCGGCGGCGCTGGTCGACGTGGATGAAGCACCCGAGGCCGCGGCACGCTACGGGCTGCGGGTGCCGGTGCTGGAGATCGACGGCGAGCCGGTGCTGGAGGGCAGGTTCCAGGAGCGGCAGCTCGCGGCGGTGATCGCGGACCGTGCCGGCCCGGCCTGAGGGCCCCCGCGCGAGTCGGGGGCACGAGGCCGCCCGCCCGTGCGGTCGAGCGGCCTCACAGCCCGAGGCGCATCCCGCGGCGGGCCAACTGGTCGGCGAGCCGCGGGGCCGACGTGAAGAGTTCGGCGTCCCAGCCGGCCGCACGGGCGGCGGCGACGTGCTCGGGCAGGTCGTCGCAAAAGAAGATCCGCTCGGGCGGTGTGCCGGCCCGCTCGGCCGCCCACTCGAAGATTGCCGGCTCGGGCTTCGAGACGCCGATTTCGTAGCTGAGGATGACGGGGCGGAAGCCGCCGGGCAGGATGCCCCAGCCGCGGCCGAGCAGGTGCCGCCAGTGAAGGTCGCAGGTATTGGAGAGGATCCCGATCGGGATCCGGCGGCGCTGCAGCGCCGCGACGACCGGGAGGATGCCGACGTTGAGTTCGAACATCTCGGCGGCGGCCGCAGCCAGGGCCCCCGGGTCGCTGCGGGTGCCTGTCCGGCGGCTGAACTCAGCGTGAAAGGCAGGCCACTCGATCGTGCCCCGCTCAAGATCGGCCTGGAGGCCCTCCATCACGGCCGCGCGCACGCGGGAGACGTCAGCGCTGCACAGCTCCGCCATCCCGCGAAAAGCCCGCTCGCGATCGAAGTTGGCGATCACGTTGCCGAGGTCGAAATAGACGAAGGCGGGAGGCATGGGCAGGGGGCGGCTCGGTGGTGGAGCAGGCCGCTTTCGCGGTTGGGCCGAGCATACTATCCTGCCTGCGGAAAACGTCCCTGACGCCTTCGCCGAGGAACCGACCTTCATGGCCAGCTTGAATCGCACCAGTGCACGGATCACCCAGCCCCGTTCCCAGGGAGCCTCCCAGGCGATGCTGCTCGGCACCGGCCTGACGCAGGCCGACCTCGACAAGCCGCAGGTCGGGATCGCGAGCATGTGGTACGAGGGCAACACCTGCAACATGCACCTCGACCGGCTCGCCGCGAAGGTCCGCGAGGGCGTGGTGGCCGCCGGCATGGTGGGGATGCGGTTCAACACGATCGGGGTCAGCGACGGGATCTCGATGGGCACGGAGGGGATGAGCTACTCGCTGCCCTCCCGGGACGTGATCGCCGATTCGATCGAGACGGTGATGCACGCCCAGTGGTACGACGCCCTGGTGGCGATCCCCGGCTGCGACAAGAACATGCCCGGCTGCCTGATTGCGATGGGCCGGCTCAACCGCCCGGCCCTGATGGTCTATGGCGGCACGATCAAGCCCGGCCATCTGGCCGACGGCACGACGCTCGACATCGTCTCGGCCTTCCAATGTTACGGCGAGTATGTCGCCGGGCGGATCGACGACGGCCGCCGGGCCGACATCGTCCGCCATGCCTGCCCCGGCGCGGGCGCCTGCGGCGGGATGTACACGGCCAACACCATGGCCACGGCGATCGAGGCCCTCGGCATGGCCCTGCCTGACTCGGCCTCGATTCCCGCCGAGCATCCCGACAAGGAGCAGGAGTGCCTGCGTGCCGGCGCGGCGATCTTGAGCCTGCTGGAAAAGGATCTCAAGCCCCGCGACATCATGACCCGCCGCGCCTTCGAGAACGCGATGGTCACGATCATGGCCCTCGGCGGCTCGACCAACGCCGTGCTGCACCTGATCGCGATGGCCCGGGCCGTCGAGGTGGAACTCACGCCGGCCGACTTCCAGAAGGTGGCCCGGCGGATCCCCTACCTGGCCGACCTGAAGCCGAGCGGGAAGTTCGTCCAGGAGGATCTCCACTCCATCGGCGGCACGAGCGGCTTCATGAAGTACATGCTCGACAAGGGCCTGATGGACGGCGACTGCATGACCATCACGGGCAAGACGCTCGCCGAGAACCTGGCTTCGAACAAGGGGCTCAAGGCCGGCCAGAAGATCATTCGTCCGGTCGAGGAGCCGCTCAAGGCCACCGGCCACATCTCGATCCTGCACGGCAACCTCGCCCCCGGGTCGGCCGTCGCCAAGATCACCGGCAAGGAGGGCTCGCGATTCCGCGGTCCGGCCCGCGTCTTTGACAGCGAGGAGGCGATGCTCGCCGCGCTCGAGCAGGGTGGCATTGCGCGGGGCGACGTCGTGATCATCCGGTACGAGGGGCCGAAGGGGGGGCCGGGCATGCCCGAGATGCTGACGCCGACCTCGGCGCTCGTGGGTGCCGGTCTGGGCAATGATGTGGCGTTGATCACCGACGGCCGGTTTTCCGGGGGCTCGCACGGCTTCATCGTGGGCCACGTCGTTCCCGAGGCCCAGGATGGCGGCCCGATCGCGCTGGTGCACGACGGCGACGTGGTGGTGATCGACGCCGACGCCGCGACGATCGACGCCGAGGTGGATGAGGCCGAGTTCGCCCGGCGGCGGGCGGCGTGGCGGCAGCCGGCACCGAAGGCGACGCGGGGCATCCTCGCCAAGTACATCCGCTGCGTGGCCCCTGCCTCGCAGGGCTGCGTCACCGACGAATGACGGCGCCCTGGCGGTCTGGGCAGGCCGGGGGCCCGAGGGAGGGCTGCCCGCAAAATCTCATCAAGTGGCCCGGAAGGCTGTTCCGATCCTGAGGATCGTGACGGTGTCGTGGGCGATCCGGCCTGCGGCGAATGTTCCGTTGTCCTTTGGCGAAGGCCCCGATGCGCTCGTTCGCGTCTGCCCGTGTTGCGGTGGCAACCCTGCTGGCTGGCGTTTCGTCGCTGGCTGGCGGCGACCGGCTCCGCGCCGACCAACTCGCCGAGCTCGTCGTGCCGGCCGTCCACGCCGAGACGGATGCCATCGCGTTGCCCAGCGTCGCGGCGGCGTTCGGCTCGTTCTCCGAGGTGGCCGACGCCGTTCGCGCCGATCGCGAGCGGATCGCGACCCTGGAGAAGCGACTGGCCGAGTTGGAGCGATCCGGACCACCGGCTCCGGAGTCGCTGCCGACGCCGGAGCCGGCTGGGGGCAAGGATGGCGAGGCGGCGAAGAAGCCCGACAAGCCCGCCGAGCCCTACGAAGTGGGGAGCGACAAGAAGACGGCTACTTCCTGGGCCGACGGCTTCCAGGCGCAGTCGGCCAACAAGGACTTCCGCATCAAGATCGGCGGCCGAACCCAGGTGGACGCATCCGCCTTCTCGGCCGGCCCGGGGCCTAGCCAGTCGCCCGACCAAGGCGGCCTCGATCCCGGACTGGCCGACACCGTGAACCTCAGGCGCGCCCGGTTCCGCGTCGAAGGCCGCATGTACGAGCTCTACGACTGGGCCTGCGAGTACGACTTCGCCAATCAGATCAACGTCAACAACTCCGTGTTTCCCACGGAACGCGATTCCGGCCCGCTCACGGCCGTGACCGACCTCTGGCTGCAGGTGCGGGAGGTGCCGCTGCTCGGGATCGTTCGCGTGGGCAATCAGAAGGACCCCTACGGCTACGAGCACCTCACGAGCAGCCGCTGGCTCAACTTCATGGAGCGGTCGTTCGCCCAGGACGCGTTCGAGGGCCCGTTCAACAACGGCTTCGCCCCGGGCATCCAGATCCTCAACAACAACGAGGCCGGCGACGTCGGCTGGCAGGTGGGCGAGTTCAAGAACGTGGCCAATCCGTTCGGGTTCTCGAACACCTCCGGTGGCAGCATGACGGTCGGCCGCCTCGTCTACCTGCCGGTGTTCGAGGACGAAGGCCGCAAACTCCTCCACATCGGCCTGTCCGGCCGGACGATGGAGCCCAAGCGTCAGTACACCGCCTTTGACTCACGGGGCAAGCCCATCGGCGACCCCATCACCGCCGTGCGGTTTCGCAGCCGCGGCAGCATCCGCAACGGCCCGCCGGGCCCGCTCAACTCGATCTACGCCGACACCGGCCTGCTCGAGGGCACCTGGCAGAACATGATCGGCCTGGAGTTGGTGGGCAACAACGGCCCCTGGTCGTTTCAGTCGGAGTACTTCGGCTCCTGGCTCTACAACGCGGCGACGACCGACGCCGGGTCGTACGTCACCAACGGGTTCCAGCCGCCGCCCGGCACGAACGTGGGGACGGTCTACTACCAGAGCGGGTACGCCGAGGTGCTCTATTTTCTCACGGGAGAGAGCCGCACCTACTCGCGGCTGGAGTACCGGTTCGACCGGCCCGTTCCCCACAACAACTTCTATGCGTTGCGCGGTGGCGGCTCCGGGCGTCGCTTCAGCCTCAGTGAAGGGGCCTGGCAGGTGGGGCTGCGCTACAACTACCTCTGCCTCAATGACGGCGAGGTGAACGGCGGCGTGCTCAACGGCTGCACGTTGGGGCTCAACTGGCTCTTCAATCCGAACGCCCGCGTCTACTTCAACTACGACTTCACCTACCGCGACTTCGCCAGCACGCCGTGGAACAAGGATGGCTCGGCCGGCACCAGCTACGACGGGAGTGGCTGGATTCACGGCTTCGGCACGCGGCTGGCGTTCGACTTCTGACCCCTCGGGGAGACAGGCATGATGCGATCGAGTGTGGGCGCCGGAATCGGAGGGCTGGCGGTGGCGGCGCTGGCGACCGCGCTCTCGGCGGGCGACCTCGGGCACTCGTGCACCGGGGGCACGGGCGGCTGCGAGCCCCGCTGCCGAGGCACTTGGCACGAGGAGAAGACCAAGGAACCGGCCTACGAAATCCGCCGCGAGTATGCCTGCGCCCGCGGCCGCGACTCGTGGCACGCGCCGGAGCCGGAGTGTCGCTGCCGGCCGCCGTGCGGGCAGGTGTACGTCAAGAAGCGGCTGTACAAGTCGGAGGGCGAGGAGCAGGTGGAGCGGGTGCCGCGGTACGATGTGACGCTGGTTCCGGCCGAGCGGTGCGGCTGCGCGGCCTGCCGCGGTGCCGGCTCCGGCTGCTGGGATCCGCTCGGGATCCTGTCGTTGTTCGGCCTGCGTTAGGAGGACCGCCCATGCGATTCCGGCCGCTGTTCATCGCCCTGGTCGCCGCCGGCCTCGCCACCTGGGCCGGGTCGGCATCGGCGCAGAACGACTGGCAGTCTCCCGACCCGTACTTCGGGGCTTTTCAGCACCGGTCCGCCGGCACGCCCCAGGCAGAGCGGCGTTATCGGGCCGAGATCGCACCGCAGCAGCCGCATCGACTGCATGAGCACCGCAGCCCGCCCGCCGCTCCGCCGCGACCGCGTTGGACGCGGCATCGCAGTCGGGCCCGCGGCGGCTGACCGACCGCCCCGTCAGGCCTCAGCGCGGCAGCGGCAGGGTTTCCGCAGGCACCGGCGGCCCGGGCGCGATGACGGCCCCGGGCGGCAGTTGTTCGGCGGGGATCGGCTGGCCGTAGACCGGACCGGCGGGGGGAGCGGCCGGAGCCGCGATCGCGCCGCCCGTGGGCGGCTCGTAGTAGGGCGTGGCTTGGGGCAGCGGTTGAACGCCGAGCTTGGCGAGCAACTTGCCGAGCATCCGCTGCTCGAGGAGCGGATCGCGGCCCAGCGGAATCCAGCCCGCCGACGGCGTCGGGGCGGCGACGGGCCGCGGCTGGTCACCCACCTGCTGGCCCAGGGTCGGCAGAGGGGTGCCGTAGCGATAGAGCGAGTCGTCGTTGCGAAACGAGGCCCCGCCCGCCGTGGCCCGCATCGGCCGCGAAAGGTATTCGAGTTCCTTGTTCACGACGACCTCGACCCGCCAGCCGGCCGGGTCGGGGATCAGCCGCATCGTGCCGAGCCGGCGGATCGACTGGAGCGTCGATTCCCAGCGTTCGTTCCAGCCGACCGAGTCGCCCCGCCAGGGCTCGAGGACCGTGGCCCCGGTCTGCGGGAAGGTGTCGATCCGGCCCTCCGTGGGGACGCCGGCGGCGAAGACCACCCGCTGCTCCGACTGCACCTTGAAGTAGTCGTCGGCCACGTCCACCATCTTCGTCCAGACCAGCTCCGCATCGAGCGGCGGGATGACCGCGTAGTTTTGCGGGCCGGCGGGCGGCCCCGGCAGCAGCGGGCCGCCGGGGCCCACGACGGTGCCTTCGGGCAGCGGCGTGAACGGGTCGGCCTGCATCGTGGCAGGCGGAGGCAGCGGCTCCTGGGCCTGGGCGGCCATGCCGAGGAGTGCCGTCGCGAGGGTGATCAGAATCGCCAGCCGCACCATCGATCGCCTGCCAGGGTCGCGGAGAGGACGCGGGCGGCGATGGTCGCGAA
>JBILOA010000001.1:0-20220 GCA_044374735.1 Pirellulales bacterium
CCGCCGCGCGGCGGCCCGCGCTCGCCGGCACGAACCCGCTCGATGAGGTGGCCGCGGCACTGGTGGCCCGCGAACCGCTCTATCACGCGGTCGCCGACGCCGTCATCGACGTATCCTCCGATCCGCCGGAGCGGATCGCCACCCGGATCGCCGTCTGGCTGGACCGGTCCGCCGCGGCCCTCGCCGACTCGCCCGGCCCGGCCGGTGAGGCGATCCCATGAGCGACGCCCCGGCTGTCGAAGCCTGGTTTCAGGGGGGCGGACTGCTCGTCGCCCTGCTTCCGGCGGCGTTCATCCTCGGCCTGCTGCTGCGTTGCGGCCTTGCCGCGATCCTCCAGGAACGGCTGGGCGGCGCGGCTCGCTTTCCGGTGATCGAACTGGCCGCGGTCGGAGTGGCCACCGCCGGATGGTGGTGGGAGGTCGTCAGCCTCGGGCAGATACCCTCGGGCGTTGCGACCGCCGACGCCACGAGCATCGGGCTGCGGCTCGTCGCCCACCTGAGCCTGTTCGCGTTTCTGGCCGCCGCGTCGTGGATCGATCTGCGGCACCGCGTGATTCCCGACGCCGTCACCGTGCCCGGAGTGCTGGCCGGTCTCGCCTGGAACGCCAGCTTGCCCGCCACGCTTCTGCCGGTCGGCCACGCCGTGGAGCGTTCCTTCGCGCCGCCAACGATCGAAGCCGACGTGCTCGGTGCCTTCGGCCCGCTCGGGGGAGCGGGCCTGCCCGGATGGCTCACCGGTGCCGCCGGTCTCGCGGCGATGCTCCTCGGCTTCGCCATCTGGTGGTGGTTCGGCCTGCCGCCGACGGCCACCGATCCGGCCGACGGCCAGACGGAGCCATGGCCCAGGTGGCTCAGTCCCCTGATCGCCCTCGGTGGCGGCGGCGGAATCGTGGCGGCCTGGCTCGCCGGCGGCCACCACTGGGCCGGGCTCGTGACGGCGGTCGTGGGCCTCACCGTCGCCGCCGGCATGATCTGGGCCGTGCGGGTGGGCGCTTCGCGAGCGCTGGGCCGAGAGGCGATGGGCTTCGGCGATGTCACGCTGATGGCGATGGCCGGCGCCTGGCTGGGCTGGCAGGCCTGCCTGCTGGCCTGCGTGCTGGCGGTCTTCATCGGCCTCGCGCACGGGCTCATGCAACTCGTGCGTCACGCCGAGTCGGAGCTTCCCTTCGGCCCGAGCCTCTGCCTGGGGCTGGCAGTCGTCGTCGTCGCCTGGCGGCCGCTGTGGGCGACGGCGGCGCCGCAGTTCGAGCGGCCGGTCGAGTTGGCGGCGGTGGTCGTGCTCGTGATCGCGATGACGGCGATCACGCTCGCTGTCTGGGCCCGGATGCGGGGCACCGCAGCGTAAGCCGTGGCCCTGGGTAGCGATGGCAAGGGGTGCCGGGATCCCGTCGCCGGACACCGGCAACCCATCGCGATCAGGACGCGTTTTCGCCGTTCTTCCCGGCCTTGCCGGCCCATGGACGGTTCCCTATCCTCCCACCCCTTCCGCCAGGCCCACGCATGCGCCGACCCCAGTCCATCACCGAGGTGATCGCCTTCCGCATCGGCTGCGGACTGGCCACCACGCTGCTGGTCGGCTGCGCGAACAATCCCTTCAAGACCGCGCCGCCGGCCGGCCCCCTGATCCTCGAGCCACCTCCCGGGGTCGCCGCTCCGGCTCACACGCTGCCGCAGGCAGCGGTCACGACCGTCGCCCCGCCGTCGTACGCCGACGTCGACGGCCGTCAGCTCGAGGCGGCGCTCGTCCGCTCGCGGGAGGAGTCACAGCTGATGCAGGATGAGATCGCGGCGCTCCGCGACCAGCTCTCCAGCACGTCCTCGCAACTCTCCCAAGTGCGGTCGGCCGGCATGCCGCCGGCTTCGACGACGGGCGGGGGGGCGCCGGGAGCCGCCGCGTCCACCCCGGCCGCCACGATGCAGTCGGCGGTCATGCAACTGAAGCTGGCCGACCTCGAGCCGCGGTTCGATGGCGCGGTGGTACGGATCGACGTGCCGGCCGACCGACTCTTCGACGGGGCCACGGCGAACCTCGTTCCGGGCGGTGTGGCGACCCTCACGCAACTGGCCGGCGAGGTCGAGCGGGTCTATCCCGGCCACTTCATCGGTATCGAGGGGCATCTCGACAGCGAGCCGCTCCAGAGCGGCACCTGGGCGTCGGCGCATCAGTTGACGGCCGCCCGGGCCGCAGCCGTGTTCGACTTTCTGACCACGCGGACGCCGCTGAAGGAGGGACAGCTCTTCATCGTCGCCCACGGCGCGAACCACCCGCTGGTCTCCAACGCGACCGCGGCCGGCCGGGCACGCAACCGGCGGGTCGAGATCGTGATCTACCCCGAACGCACGACCAAGGACGGCTGAGCCGCCCAGCGCGGAGCCGCCGGCGTTTGGAACCACGGGGTGTCGGCGTGGCAGGCTGGCCGTGCCGCCGCAAACCATTACACTCGCTCCATGCTCACGATCGTGGATTACGGCAGCGGGAACCTCCGCAGCGTCCAAAAAGCCTTCGAGAAACTGGGCACGCCGGCCGCGATCACCAGTGATCCCACCGCCGTCGCGACCGCCGACCGGATCGTGCTGCCAGGGGTCGGAGCCTTCGGCGACGCAATGCGCGAACTGACCGTTCGCGGGCTCGTGGAGCCGCTCGTGGCCCACCTCCAAGCCGACCGCCCGTTCCTGGGAATCTGCATGGGGCTGCAGCTGCTTTTCGAGACCGGGCTCGAAGGGGGCCGGCATGCGGGCCTCGGCGTGCTCCGAGGGGAAGTCGTGCGCTTCGATCTCCCGGCCGGTCTCAAGGTGCCGCACATGGGCTGGAACGCCGTCACCTGGCAGGGCGGCCCGCAGCAGCAGGCCAACGGCGAACACTTCTACTTCGTGCATGCCTACCATGCACGGCCAGCCGATGCGGCAGTGATCGCGGCGACCACCGACTACGGCGGTCCGTTCTGCGCCGCGGTCCGGCGCGGCCGGCTGTTCGCCACCCAGTTTCACCCTGAGAAGAGCCAGGCCGCGGGGCTGCGGCTGCTTTCCGGGTGGCTGGAATCGACCTGAATCCCGCTCATCCCTGGAGGGAGGCTCTGCATCATGGAACTCTGGCCCGCGATCGATCTCCGGGGCGGCAAGTGTGTGCGGTTGCTACAGGGCGACTACGCGCGGGAGACCGTGTTTGGCGATGATCCCGTCGCCATGGCCCGCCGCTTCGTCGCCGCGGGAGCCCGCCGCCTGCATCTGGTCGATCTCGACGGGGCGCGGGAAGGCAGGCCGACGCAGGCCGATCTCGTGGCCCGGATGGTGCAGGCGGCCGGCGTTCCCTGCCAGCTCGGCGGCGGCGTCCGCACGCTCGCTGCGGCCCGCGACTATCTGGCCGCCGGCGTGGCCCGCGTCGTGGTCGGCAGCGTCGCGATCGAGCGGCCGGAACTGCTGACCGAGCTCGCCGAGACCTTCCCGCACCGGATCGTGCTCGGACTCGATGCCCGCGACGGCCGGGTGGCCGTCCGAGGCTGGATCGACACGAGCCCGCTCACGGCGATCGACGTCGCCCGCCGGCACGCTGAGCTGCCGCTGGCCGCCATCGTCTACACCGACATCGCCACCGACGGGATGCTCTCAGGACCGAACCTGGCCGCCCTGCGTGAGATGCTCGCCGCCACGCCGCACCCGGTGGTCGCCTCGGGCGGCGTGGCCACCGCCACCGACATCGAGCAGGTCGCGACCACGGGCTGCGCCGGCTGCATCGTGGGCCGCGCCCTGTACGAGGGCGCCGTCACGATCCCCGCCGCCCTCAGCGCCGCCGGCGACATCGCATAGCAGCCGGCGAGGCGAGGGGCACCTTGGCTGCCCCTCCGCCGAGCCAAGCCCGCCGGGGCCAGGGATGGCCCGGCGGGCGTGAAGCTAGATCTGCCAGTCGGCGGAGGGCTCCGGCGATTCGCCGCGCATCCGGAGCTTGGGCCGCTCGAGGACGACCGTCGTGTGGGGGTCGACCGAACGGGTCAGCCAGACGTTGCTGCCAATCACCGAGTCATGACCGATCCGGGTCGTGCCACCGAGAACCGTGGCGTTGGCGTAGATCACCACACGATCCTCGATCGTCGGATGCCGCTTGGTGCCGCGCACGAGATGACCGTCGGCGTCGGTCTGGAAGGAGAGCGCTCCCAGGGTGACACCCTGGTAGATCTTCACGCGGCTGCCGATCTCGCAGGTCTCGCCGATCACCACGCCGGTGCCGTGGTCGATGAAGAAGTGGTCGCCGATCGTGGCCCCGGGATGGATGTCGATGCCGGTGCGCGAGTGGGCCCACTCCGCCATCATCCGCGGGATGAGGGGCACCTCGAGCCGGTTCAGGAGGTGGGCCAGCCGGTGGATCGTGACGGCCTCGAGGCCGGGATAGCAGAAGATGATCTCGTCCAGCGTCCGCACCGCGGGGTCGCCGTCGTAGGCCGCCTGAACGTCCGTGGCCAACACGCGGCGCACCTCGGGAATCCGCTCCAGAAACTCGATCGTCTTGGCTTGCCCGAGCGCCTCGAAGTCGGCATCCTCGGTGCAGTCCCTCACGGCCTCCGGCACCGGGGGCGGCTCCAGGCCCGATTCTCGAGCGGCCCGACCCGCTGAAACGATATGCCGCAAGGCCCGGCCGATCTGGACGGTGAGCTTGTCGTGGAGGCCGTCGACGAGATCGCCCACGTGGTAGGTGACGTTGCCGAGGTGGAGATTCTCCCGCCGCCGGTAGCCGGGATAGAGGATCTCCTTGAGATCCTCGCAGGCGGCGACGACGGTCTCGTAGCTCGGCAGCGGGCAGTGGCCCAGGTGGTGAATCGCCGGGGCGAGCTGGTAGGTCGCGACGATCCGCCGGGTCAGGTCGGGCAACTGCTCCTTGAGCCGAATGTCGGTGGCCATGATGCTCGATCGTAGAACCCGGCGGAGACGGACCGCAAACAGCCTCGGGAAGAGTCGGCGGGCTTGGCCCGCGAAATTGAGGCTTGAAGGCAATTTTTCCGCCGCCGGGCCCTCGGCCGGCTACCCGGGGAAACAGGGCGGTCTGGGCGAAATCGCTACCGGCCCACCATCCGGCCGAGCACGCCCACCACGTCGAGCAGCGATGCCGCCTGGGCATTGAGCTCCTCGGCCGCGGCGGATCCCTGCTCCGCGCCGGCAGCCGCCTGCTGGCTGACCGCCTCGATCTGATGCAGCGAGTCGCCGATCCGCTTCGCCGCCCGCTGCTGCTCGCGGCTGCCGCCATGCGCCTCGTCCACCAAGGAATGCACCGCAACCGACTGCTCGGCCAGCGCGCCGATCGCCGCGTTCACCTCGTCCACCTTCTCCCGCCCCACCTGAGAGCGGGCGATCGACTCGTCGATCAACGACGCCGTCTCCCGGGCCGCCTCGGCTGAACGCTGGGCGAGGCTGCGGACCTCGTTGGCCACCACGGCGAAGCCGAGCCCGGCCTCACCCGCCCGGGCCGCCTCGACCGCGGCGTTGAGGGCCAGGATGTTCGTCTGGAAGGCGATCTCGTCGATCACCTTGTTGATCTTCGAGATTCGCGTCGCCGCCCCGTCGATCTGTTCCACAGCGATCACCATGTCGCCGAGGAGGGTGGCCGCAGAGGCGAACTGCTCCCGCTCCCGATCGACCAGTTCGGCGGCCGCCTGCGTGCAGCGGGCGTTCTCCGTCGCCATGCTGCTGGTCTCCTCGGCCGAAGCCGAGATGTCCTCCACGGCCGCCACCTGTTCGGAAGCCCCTCGCGCCAGCGAGAGGCTGGCGGCGGCGACCTGGGTCGCGCCACTCCCGACGTTCGCGGCGGTGTCGGCCAGTTTGTCGATCGCCTGCCGGAGCATGCTGGCATGCCGAGCGATGCTCACCCACGTCATCACCGCCGCCAGGGCCGCCACCCCCACCAGCAGCAGCACGATCCATTCGGTGCGGCGCCGGCTCATGGTCACGGCGGACTCCGTGCGCTCGTCGATCATCTGCTCGAACTGGGTGATCGGACCCATGATGGTTCCCTTGTCGTCGTGATAACGCTTGTCGTGCATGATCCGCCGGGCCAGCACGAGGTCAGGGGCGCCCTCCCTGGTGTAGCCGCCCTTCCCGTCATCGAACCTGCCCTTCACCGCGTTCATCGCGATCGTCTCGGTCTTCACCAGCGCGTTGGAGTTGTCTTCGGATTCCTTGAGCTTGGCGAATTCGGCCTGCGTGAAGCCCTGTCGCTCCATCAGGGTGCGCAGCGGCACGGTCTGACCGTCCGGCCGCGCCGCCTCGCCGTTGCGGACCGCGAGCACGTGCCAATACTCCTGCTCGAACGCCGGGTCGCCCGTCACGACATACGTTCGCGCCAATCGCGTCAGTTCGTCCGAACTGCCGCGCAACTCGTGGGCGAGGCGATACGACTCGTAGCGATTCGCCTGCGAGCGATTCAACTGCCGCTGATTCCAGAACGCAATCAGCGCGAGCACGACAACCCCGACCACGGGGCCGATCGTCGTCAGCTTCAAGCGTTGCATCGTGTTCACGTGAGACACCTGCCGCAGCCGGGGAGTGAAACCGGCGCAAGTCTAGTTCGCATTTGGCGACGACTGCCCCGCCGGGGCGATCCGAGGCTGGGGTGGGCCGCCCGACCCGGAAAAACCCGCCGCGGGCACGCTCCCGGGGCCAGTGGTAGCGGTTGTAGCGGCTGGCTCGCCTACCGGGCTCGGCCGGCGATCCGCACGACCTCACGGGCCGACTGCTGCGCCGCGAGTTTGGCGGCGATCGCCTCGTCACCCGTGGCCGGCTTGGCCGTGATCCCGGCCAAAGTAGCCCGCGCCTTGGCCAGATCCAACTTGTCGGCCAAGAGCGCCTGCTGCGTGACCACGGTCACCGTGTCGTGCCCGACCTCGACGAACCCACGATCCACGAACACCCGCTGCCCCGCCTCCCGACCGTCGCCAGTCGCGATCCGAACCTCGCCGGCACCGAGGCGGCCGATGAAGGGAGCGTGGCCGCGACCGATGCCCCGCTGCCCGTCCTCGAGCGGCAGAATCACGCCGCGGGCGGTGGTGTCCAGAACGGTCGTCTCGGGCGTGACGATGACGCACCGGATCCCGGCGGAGCGATTGGAGTCGGCCATGGTGTGCTTCCCTGGTGGGCGGGTGGTCAGGACTTGGCGGCCATCTTCTTGGCCTGCTCCTCCGCCTGCTCGATCGGGCCCACGTACATGAAGGCCTGCTCGGGGAGGTGGTCCCACTTGCCGTCGGCGATCTCCTCGAACGAGCGGATCGTGTCGGCCAGGCTCGTAATCTCACCGGGCTTGCCGGTGAACACCTCGGCCACGAGGAACGGCTGCGACAGGAACCGCTCCATCCGCCGGGCCCGGTGAACGACGAGCTTGTCCTCTTCCGAGAGCTCGTCGACGCCGAGGATGGCGATGATGTCTTGGAGTTCGCGATACCGCTGGAGCGTTCGCTGCACGCGGCGGGCGATCTTGTAGTGACGCTCGCCGACGTACTGCGGGTCGAGAATCCGGCTCGACGAGGCGAGCGGATCGACGGCCGGATAGATGCCCTTCTCCGAGATCGACCGCTCCAGGTAGAGGAAGGCGTCGAGGTTGCCGAACGCCGTCGCGGGGGCCGGGTCGGTCGGGTCGTCGGCCGGCACGTACACCGCCTGCACGCTCGTGATCGCCCCCTTCGAGGTCGAGGTGATCCGCTCCTGGAGCGCGCCCATCTCCGTGGCCAGCGTCGGCTGATAACCCACCGCGCTCGGCATCCGGCCCAACAGGGCGCTCACCTCGCTGCCGGCCTGCGAGAAGCGGAAGATGTTGTCGACGAATAGGAGCGTGTCGGCACCGGTCGTGTCACGGAAATACTCGGCCATCGTCAGGGCCGAGAGGGCCACCCGGAGGCGGGCCCCCGGCGGCTCGTTCATCTGGCCGAACACCATGCATGTCTGCTCGATCACGCTCCGGCCCGTGTCGCCGATCTTCGCCTCCTGCATCTCGAGCCATAGATCGGTGCCTTCTCTCGTCCGCTCGCCGACACCGGCGAACACCGAGTATCCGCCGTGGGCACTGGCGATGCGGGCGATCAGTTCGGTCAGGATCACCGTCTTCCCCAGACCGGCACCGCCGAACAGGCCGGCCTTGCCGCCGCGGACGAACGGCGTGAGCAGGTCGATCACCTTGATGCCCGTCTCGAAGAGTTCCGTCTTCGTGGAGAGTTCCGAGACCGGCGGTGGATCCCGGTGGATCGGCCACCGCTCCTGCGTCTCGACCACACCCCGCTTGTCGATCGGCTCACCGAGCAGGTTGAAGACGCGGCCGAGCGTCGCCTTGCCCACGGGCACCGATACCGGTGCGCCGGTGTCAACCACCGCCTCGCCGCGAATCAGGCCGTCAGTCGAGCCGAGGGCCACACACCGCACCTTCCCGCCACCGAGGTGCTGCTGCACCTCACCGACGAGGTGGAGTTGCACGCCCTTGTGGTCGGCATCGATGCGGACGGCGTTGTAGATCGCGGGAATGGTGTCCTCGGGAAACTCGACATCGAACGTCGAGCCGATGACCTGGGTGATGCGGCCGGTGCTGGTTGCGGTTGCCATGGTGTCTTCGAATCTCCTGCCTGTGACTGACGGTTGGTTGAACGGGTGCGGGCGATCTGCGGCCGAAGGCCCGCAGGATCGACGGATTGGTGCGCTCCATCTCCAGGATGGACCATCTACTGCTTGAGGGCCTCCACGCCGCCCAGGATCTCCATGATCTCGCCGGTGATCTGCGACTGCCGAGCCCGGTTGTATTGCCGAGAGAGGTTCTTGATCAGGCCGCCGGCATTCTCCGTGGCCGCCTTCATGGCCACCATGCGCGCCACCTGCTCGCTCACGGCAGCGTCGAGGAAGCACTTGAAGAGCCGCGCCATGAAACTCGCCGGCAACAACTCCTCGAGGATGCTCTCGGCCGAAGGCTCGAAGTCGTATTCGTCGCTGGCGAGCTTGGCCGTGGCGGCGGCTGCCTGGGGCGGGGCGAGCGGCAGGAGCATCTCGGTCACCGCCTCCTGCTTCGCGATCCCGTGAAACCGCGTGTAGGCCACGTCGAGGCGGTCGATCTCACCGGCCGCGTAGGCGGCGAGGTAGGCCTGGCCGATCGGGGCCACCGCCGCGTATTCGGGCTTGTCTTCGAAGGTGGTATAGGTGTCGGCCAGCTTCGCGCCGCGAAACTTGAGGGCGGAGATGCCGCGCTTGCCCGAGACCGTCACCCGCGTTTCGACCTGCTCGCTCTTCCACTGGCCAAGCAACGCCGCCGCCTGCCGCACCACGTTGCCGTTGTAGCCGCCGCACAGGCCGCGATTACCCGTCAGCACGAGCACGGCCGTCCGCTTGGTGGGCCGGATCTCGAGGAGTGGATGGGCCACGTCGGCCCCCACGGCCGCGATGTTTTCCAGGATCTTGGCCAGGTGCTTGGTGTAGTCGCGGGCCGCCAGCGAGCGATCCATCGCCTTCTTGAACCGCGCCGTCGCGATCAGCTCCATCGTGCGGGTGATCTTGCGGATGTTCCGCACGCTCTTCCGCCGTCGATCGAGTGCCCGGGCCTTTGCCATCGCCGCTGGTTCCTTCTGTTCCTGTCCGCCTGTTCCTGCCTGCGTCCGTCGTCCGCGCCTAGCGGCTCGCGGCCACCGGCTGTCGACCCCCGGCCGCCCGCCCGGCCGCCCGCTGCCGCTTGAACTCCGCGATCGCCGCTTCCAACTGCCGCTCACCCTCGCCGTCGAGTTCCTTGGTGTCGACGATCCGCTTGCGGAGCTCCGGCACCTGGTCGCGAACGAACGTCAGGAAGCCCTGTTCCCAGTCGGCCACCTGGTCGCGGGGCACCTCGTCGAGATGGCCGCGGGTGCCAGCGTAGATGCTCAGCACCTGGTCGACCACGTCCATCGGGGCGTACTGGCCCTGCTTGAGCAACTCGACCATCCGATACCCGCGGTCGAGCCGCTGCTGGGTGGCGGCGTCGAGATCGGTGCCCAGCTGGGCAAAGGCCTCGAGCTCGCGGAAGCTCGCGAGATCCAGCCGGAGACCGCCGGCCACCTTCTTCATCGCCTTCGTCTGGGCGGCACCGCCCACGCGGGAGACGGAGATGCCGACGTTCATGGCGGGCCGCTGGCCGGCGAAGAACAGGTCGGGCTGGAGATAGATCTGGCCGTCAGTGATCGAGATCACGTTGGTGGGGATGTAGGCCGACACCTCGCCTTCGAGCGTCTCGATGATCGGCAACGAGGTCAGCGAACCGCCACCGAGCTCCTGGGAGAGCTTGGCCGACCGCTCGAGCAGGCGGCTGTGGGCGTAGAACACGTCGCCCGGAAACGCCTCGCGGCCCGGCGGCCGCCGCATCAAGAGCGACAGCTGGCGGTAGGCCGTCGCCTGCTTGGAGAGATCGTCGTACACGATCAGGGCGTGCTGCCCGTTGTACATGAAGTGCTCGGCCATCGCGGTGCCCGAGTAGGGGGCGATGTATTGCAGCGGGGCCGCCGTCGACGCACCCGACACGATCACCGTCGTGTAGTCCATCGCGCCGTACTTCCGCAGCACGTCGATCGCCACAGCCACCGACGAGTCCTTCTGGCCCACGGCCACGTAGAAGCACTTCACGCCGCTGTTTTTCTGATTGATGATCGCGTCGATACCGATCGCCGTCTTGCCGGTCTTGCGGTCGCCGATGATCAGCTCCCGCTGGCCGCGGCCGATCGGCGTCATCGCGTCCACCGCCTTGATGCCCGTCTGGAGCGGCTCACGGACCGGTTGCCGCTCGGCGATCCCGGGGGCGAGCGTCTCGACCGGCCGCCGGAGTTCGGTCACCACCGGCCCCTTGCCGTCGAGCGGGTTGCCCAGCGGGTCGAGCACGCGGCCGATCACGGCGTCGCCCACCGGCACAGAGAGCAAACGGCCGGTGCTCCTGACCTCGTCGCCCTCGGTGACCTTGAGGTAGTCGCCGAGAATGATCACGCCGACGGAGTTTTCCTCGAGATTGAAGGCGAGGCCGGTGACCCCACTGGGGAACTCGACCATTTCGCCGGCCATCACGCCCGAGAGCCCCCAGACGCGGGCGATGCCGTCACCCACTTCGAGCACCCGGCCGACCTCGCGGACGTCGATGCCCGACTCGTAGCGGTCGATCTCCTCACGCAGAAGCGAGGCGATTTCGTCCGTGTTGAATTTCATGAATGGTTCTCCTGTGCAGATTGCCGCCGAGCCGGGTGAGCCCGGTGGCGATGGACTGGTCGTAGACGGTGTCGCCGATGCGGACCACGAGGCCGCCGATCAGGGCGGGGTCGACGGCGAAGGACGGGGAGAGCAAGCCGCCGACGGCCTGCTCGACCTCGCTGACGAGCCGCCGCTGGTCATCGGCGGCCAAGGGCACGGCGGTGGTGAACGTCGCCTGCCGCCGGCCTGCCATCTCCTCGGCAACCCGCCGTGCGGCGGCCACCACCTCGGCGACGATCCCGAGCCGGCCGTGGCGGGCGAGCACATGCAGGGCGTGCACCGTGGTGGGCAGCAGCCGGCCGGCGGCGAACCGGTCGATCAGGGCGGCTTTCTGGTCCACGCTCACGCGCGGCGAATCGAACACCTCGCGGGCCCGCGGCACCTTCGGCAGCACCTCGGAGACGAACTGCTCGAGTTCCGCGATCACCTCGTCTCGGCAGTTCTTGCCGTCGGCCGCCTCGATGATCGCCTGGGCATAGACCCGCGCGATCCGCTCGGCACCGATGTCGAGGGCGGGGGTTTCCCGGGAGTTGGAGGCGGCTGCCATGAATGCTCGCGGACGGCTTCAGTTGACGCTGGGCTTGGAACGGATGGAGGCGACGGAATCACGGATCAACTGCTGCTGATCGTCGGCCGTGAGCTTCTGGCGGATGAACTTGCCCGCGACGTCGACGGCCAGTTCCCCGGCCCGTTCGGCGATCCGGGAGAGCGCGTCATCGGTGGCCAGGCCGATCTCACGCTTGGCGCGGGCCTGTTCGTCGTCGGCCGCCTTGCGGGCCTCGGCCACGATCGTCTGCTTGGTGGCCTCGGCGTCGCGCCGGGCCTCCTCGAGCATGCCCCGCACTTCGTCGGCGGCCTCCGCCAGCCGCCGCTCGTATGACGCAAGCATGCTCTTGGCCTCGTCATTGGCCCGCTGGGTGGCGGCGATCGACTCGGCGATGCCCCGCTCCCGCTTGTCCAGGCCTTCCATGATGGGCTTCCAGGCAAACTTCGTCAGCAGCAGCATCAGGATCAGAAACACCGCGAACGACCAGATCGCCAGATCGCCCTTCAACTCGGCGGGGTCGGTGCTCGGCGTGGGCACGTAGCCGATGTCCTCGTGGGCTGCGTGCGAATCACCGGCGGCCGACGCCACCGGGGCCAGACACCCGCCGACGAGACAAACGACGGCCAGGACGAGCAGCGGGCGCCGGACCCACCCTGCGGCACGGACGACGGCGGTCACGAAGAACGAATTCACGGTCTGATCCTCGACAAGGCTCGGGAGGGGTCCGCCACGCCGGCGGAGGAGGGCGCCGCGACGACACTCGCGGCTACCCACCCTCCCGTGACCGGCTGGGGTCGGATGCAAAACCGACGATGGGCTCAGGTGGCGAAGCAGATGTAGAGGGCGAAAAACGTGAAGCCCTCGATCAGCGCGGCCGCGATGATCATGGCCGTGTTGATCGTGCCGGCCACCTCCGGCTGGCGGGCCATGCTCTCGTAGGCGCTGGCCGCAAGCCGGCTGATGCCGAAGGCCGCACCGATCACGGTCAGGCCGACGCCGAAGTACTTGGTGAGGTCGATCAGCGACGCGCCGGCGGCCTCGGCCTCGGCAGCCTGGGCGGCGTCGGCCGAGAAGAGCACGACCACGGCGGCGGCGGCGGTAGCGACGGTCCGGACGGAAAAGAAGGATCGCATCATGAGAGAGTCAAACTCCTTGCGGGGCTAGAAAAAAGACGGGGACCAAGAGACTAATGCTGATGCACGGCCGCGCCAATGAACAGGGCCGACAGAAATGTGAAAATGTAGGCCTGCAGGAAGGCCACGAACAGTTCGAGCAGGCTGAACAGGGCGCTGCCTACGACGCTGATCGCCGTCACGGTGGCCCAGGTTCCGGTCGAGGACGCGGCCGCCGCGGTGATCAGACCCATGATCCCGAGCAGCACGAGGTGGCCGGCCACCATATTGGCCAAGAGCCGGACGGCGAGGATGCCGTGCTTGATCAGCAAGCCCAGCATCTCGATCGCGAAGATCATCGGCTTGAGCACGATCGCCAACGGCAGCGGCAGATCCATGCTCGGCACCTGATTCGCGAAGAAGCCGAGCGGCCCGAACTTCATCATGCCCGCGATCACCACGGTGGCGAGCGTGACGCCCGCCAGGGCGAGGGTCACCGAGAACGACGCCGTCGGCGACCCGGCCCAGGGCAGCATGCCGAGGAGGTTGCAGCCGAGCACGAAAAAGAAGATCGTGAGCAGCAGCGGCACGAACCGGTCGCCATCGTGGGCCTCGGCCACGGCGAGCGCCGCGGCATGGCCGCCCTGGACGTGTGCGCCGTGGCCGTGGTCGCCGTCCCCAGCATGGTGGCCGTGGTCGTCGTGGCCGTGGTCGTCGTGGCTATCGATCGCCGGCCGGGCCACCTGGTCGCGAATGAACAGGATGAACGTCTCGAACAGGTTGGCGAACCGGCCCTTGGGCGGCGCCCCGGAAGCGAGTTGCCTGGCCAGCCGCGTGAACAGGAACAACAGGATGGCTGAAAGCGCCACCTCCAGGATCATGAACTTGGAGATCCCAAATCCTGACTTGACCGAGAAGAGATTCTCGAGCGTGGCGAACGGCTGCGGAATCAGGATCTTCCCATCCATCGCCCGGTTGAACTCGGCCAGCGAGGCCTGCGGGTGGGCGTCCCGCAGCCACTGCGGAACCTGATCCATCTCCGTCCAACCCTGCCGCCACAGCGCCTTGGGGACCTCGAAGAAGTAGCAGTCCTTGAGGTGGTAGATCGGGTCGTGGCCGGCCATCGGGACCTGGGATTTCAGGGAAGGAGGGGCAAACGAACTGGGTATCGGGCTTGGAAGGATGGAGAGTGTGGGGCAACCTACCCGTCTTCGTCAATTCGTGACGTCGGCGCCCGCTGAACGGCCATTTTCAGCGGCATCAGGGGCCTCGGCGGCCGGGGCCGCCCACCGATCCGCGAACGAATTGAGCCCGATGTCGGTCGCGAGCAGCACGAGATGGAAGGCCACCAGCAGACCGCCGGCCACACCCTCCCACGAGGACTGGTCGCGGCCCACCAGCCACGCCAAGGCGACGAGCAGCGGGAACATCCGGACCATCGTGGCGGCCAGCCCCCCCGCCACGGCGACAGCCGCCGGCCCCCCCCTGCCCTGCCGGGCCACGATCCAGCCCGCCACGGCCCCACCGCCCGCCACGGCTGCGGCGAACGCGACCGCCCGAAGGTGGGTCGCATCCACGCCGAGCAGCACGAGCGCGACTGCGGCGGCGACCGCCAGCGCGGCGAGCAGCACCGCTACCCCAAACCGGATCATCCGCGGCGCGGCGTTCATGGGCGGCCCCGCCTCGCGGCCAACCGCACGAGCCAGGCCAGGCCGACGACGAATCCGATCGCCAGACCGACCGGCCCGAGAAACCCGGTGCCCAGCCGGGCATCCAGCCAACCGCCGGCGACGGCCGGCAGGAACATCGCCAGGCCCACAGCGATGATCCGCGACGCCCAGCCGATGGCCTCGCCCACCGCGGGAGACTGTTTTCCTCTCGCCATGCACCGACTATACACTCGCGCCGCTGTCTAAGGTCTCACCCATCCCGCCGCCGGACCGCCCCATGTCTCGCCGCAAGCGCCGCCGCCGGCACCGCCACCGCGACCTCGCCGCTTCGATCGCCACCGCCGTGCGGCACGAGGGTCGCCCCACCAACCTGCGCCTGATCGCCTGCGACGGCCAAATGACCCAGGAAGCAACGGTCGCGCGACCGGCGGACCTGGTGGAGGCCCGGCAGCGGTGGCCGGTCATCTGGGTCGACGTGGAGGGGTTCGAGGATCTGACGATGATCCGCGAGATCGGCGAGGTGTTCGAGATCGGAGAACTCGCCCTCGAAGACGCCGTGACGCCCGACGAGCGACCCAAGGTCGAGGTGTTTGGCCACCAGGTGCTGATCGCCGTCCGAACGGCGCGGTACGAGGGCGAGGCCATCGTCACCGACCCGCTGGTCATCTTCCTCGGCGACCGCTACGTGCTGACGTTTCGCGAGCACGGCGTCGGCGACGCCTTCGACGGGGTGCGACACCGGATCCGCAACGGCCGCACGCGGCTCGGCGATCTCGGCGCCGACCACCTCTGCGCCCTGCTGCTCGACGCCGTGATCGACGGCTATTTCCCTGTCCTCGAACAGTTCGGCGACCGGCTCGAGGCCCTCGAGGACGAGGCGATCGAGCGACCGTCGCGCGACGCCCTGGGGCGGATCCACGACGTGCGAAACGACCTGATGGTCCTGCGGCGGTCGCTCTGGCCCACGCGGGACGTGCTCCACGCACTCGGCCGGGAGTCGACGCAGTTCGTGGGCGATCACGCGCGTCAGCACTTCCGCGACTCCTACGACCACACGATGGAACTGCTCGACCTGCTGGAGAGTTTCCGCGAGATCGGCAGCGACCTGCGCGACATCTATCTCGCGAGCCTCAACAACCGGATGAACGACGTCATGAAGGTGCTGACGGTGATCGCCACCGTCTTCATGCCCCTGACCTTCATCACCGGCTACTACGGCATGAACTTCAACACCGAATCGCCGTGGAACATGCCGCTGCTCAACTTCCGCTACGGCAACCTCGTGGCGACGGGGATGATGGTGGCGACGACGCTGGGCATGGTGGCGTTTTTCTGGCGCCGGGGCTGGCTCAAGCGCTGGCACTGACTTCACGGCGGGCTCGGGCATCCTGCCCTTCCCGCCTGAGGTTCGGGTGTGGCCGGCATCCTGCCGGTCCTGGCCCTCCGGCCGCCGGCCGCACCTCCGGGCGGCCGTGTTCGTGCGCGTTGTGGCGCGCGACGTTCGCACAGACGAATCGCTCGCCGACTGTCTCTTCGCACGTCGACTGTGGACTGCGAGGGGTTGCCTGTGCCAATCGAGCGGCGTAGCAAACCAAGCGCAGCAAGGATTGCGAAGCGAGGTTTGCTCCGAGCGACCGGAGGGCAGGATGCCCGAAGGGAGCGTCCGGCGAGATGGCACAGGCAATCCCGAGCCCGCACCCAAGAGGCTCCGGGAGCGTCCGGCGAGATGGCACGGGCAATCCCGAGCCGACGCCACGCACGGGCGTCCGGCCACCGGGCGTTCCGGTCAGGCGCGGCCGTGGAGGAAAAACGTCTCCATCGGGCCTGAGCCCTTCACCGTCACTTCGCCCCGCGGCTCGAACCGGAACCGCTCCCCCAGCAGCGCCCGCGTCGCGGCCGAGATGTGAATCATGCCCGGAGCCCCGTGCGACTCCATCCGGCTGGCGAGGTTCACCGTGTCGCCCCACAGGTCGTAGCTGAACTTGTGGCGGCCGATCACCCCAGCCACCACCGGCCCCGAGTGCATCCCGATCCGGAGGTCGAGCGGCAGGTTGCGGTCCTTGGCGATCACCGCGAACGCCTCCCGCATGCCGAGGGCCATCTCGGCCGCCGCGACGGCATGGTCGGGCCGCGGCTCCGGCAGCCCGGCGACGGCCATGTAGGCGTCGCCGATGGTCTTGATCTTCTCGATGCCGGCCGCGGCGGCCAGCCGGTCGAACTCGGAGAAGATCGCGTCGAGCATCTCGACGAGCCCCCGCGGATCGGTCGAGCGGGAAAACGTGGTGAAGCCGGCGAGGTCCGCGAACAGCACGGTCGCCTCCGGAAATCCCTCGGCGATCGTGCCGGGGGAATCCTTGAGCCGCTCGGCGATGGCTTGCGGGAGGATGCTCCGGAGCAGCCGCTCCGACCGCTCCCGTTCCCAGGCCAGGTCGGCGTGCGACTTCTCGAGGGCGGCGAACGCGGCATTCCGTTCCACGAGCCGGTGGTAGGCCTCGGAGTGGATTCGGATCCGGGCCACCAGTTCGACGGCGTCGGGAAGTTTCACGAGGTAATCGGCCGCCCCGCCCGCCAGCAGTTCGGCCTTCTTTTCCGGCTCCGCCAGCGCCGAGAGCACGATCACCGGCACCCCGGCCGTGACGGGCAGATCGTGAAACCGCCGCACCATGTCCAGCCCGTCGATGTCGGGCATGACGAGGTCCTGAAGGATCACCGTCGGGCGAAACTCGGCGGCGGCGGCGAGGGCCGATGCCGCGTCCTGCCGAAACTCCAGCACGATGTCATCGGCCCCGGTCAGCAGCCTGGCGACAGCCTTCCCGATCAGGGCCTGGTCGTCGACGAGAAGGGCACGGTGCCGGGGGACAGACATGAACGGGCCTGAAGCCAAGCCCATCGGCGGGTGCGGCGAGGCGACGCGCCACGCCACGTGCAAGGCACGCCCACCGGCGCGGGAGAAAAGAAGCTACTGGGGAACTAGGATTCGAACCTAGACTAACTGGTTCAGAGCCAGTCGTGCTACCGTTACACCATTCCCCAATGGTGGCAATGACAGGTTCGAGAGTACCCGACCCGCCTGCCGCGGGCAATCGTGATCCGCACGCGGCCCAACCTCCCCCCTTCCACCGCGGCCGCGCCGCCAGAGCCCTCCACTCCCGTGCCAGTCCTCGAGTACCAAACCGGCCCCCGCAGCGGCGAGCGGCTCGTGCTCGATGCCGGGCGAATCGTGGTCGGCCGCCACCCCGACTGCGACGTCGTCCTCGATGCCGCAGCCGTCAGCCGCCAGCACTGCGCGGTGACGGTCACGCCCGACGGCGTGGTCGCCGAGGATCTCCGCAGCCGCAACGGCACGCTCCTCAACGGCGTCCCCCTCGCCGGTCCCCGCCGGCTCGAAAACGGTGACGAGCTCTCGATCTGCGGCCACCGACTCGCCTTCCTCGACGACTCGGCCGACGACCTGTCGGACGCGATCGTGATCGACGACGAGTTCGAGGACGAGGGGGAACAGGCCTCGCGATCCGATGCCTTGATCGTCTCGCAACTCGACATCCCGCGGCCCTCGCTCGACCAGGGGCTCGACAAGCACACCGAGGCCAAGCTCCGGGCCGTGCTCGGCATCAACCGGGCGATCGGCGCGTCGCTCTCGCTCGACGACGTCCTGCCACGGCTGCTCGACGGGCTGCTCGAGGCCTTCCCGCAGGCCGACCGTGGCTTCGTGCTGCTCGCCCAGCAGCCCGCGGGCAAACTGCGGCTGCGGGCCCGGAAGATCAAGCGGCCTGGCGACGGCCCGCCGCGGCTGAGTCGCACGCTGATCGACCGGGTGGCCTCGTCGCGCCAGGCCATCCTTTCGGCCGACGCGATCAGCGACACCCGGTTCCGGGCCAATGAGAGCGTGATGGTGGGCTGCATCCGCTCGGTGATGTGCGTGCCGGTGACCAGTGGCGACGGCCGGCTGCTGGGAGTGATCCAGGTCGACTCGCGCGACATCCGCGACGGATTCGACGCCGCCGACCTGGACGTGCTCGCCGGGATCGCGGGGCGGGCCGCCCAGGCGATCGAACAGGCCCTGGCACACGACGAGCGGGTCGAACGGGAGCAGCTCGATCGGGACCTCGCGCTGGCCCATCGCGTGCAGCAGGGACTGCTCCCCAACACGCCGCCCGTCCTCCCCGGCTACGAGATCTTCGACTTCTACGAGGCGGCCCGCCAGGTGGGGGGTGACTTCTTCGGCTACGTGCCGCTCTCGGGCGGTCGTCTCGCCGTGGTGCTGGCCGACGTCTCGGGGAAGGGCGTCGCCGCGGCGCTCCTGATGGCCGCCCTCTCGGCCGACATCCGCTACTGCCTGGCAAGCGAACCCGACCTGGGGCAGGCCGTCTCCCGGATCAACGAGGGTTTCCTGCGCGGCGGCTGGGAGGACCGGTTCGCGACGCTCGTCGTCGCCGTGCTGGCCCCCGATTCGACCGCCGTGACGGTCTGCAACGCCGGCCACCTGCCCGTGTTCCTCCGCGAGCCCGACGGCACGGTGCGGCAGGCGGCGACCGACCTCGGCGGCCTGCCGCTGGGCATGGCCACCGGCCACGAGTTCCGCTCCTGCACCATTGAACTCGCCCCCGGGGCGGCCTTCGTGCTCTGCACCGACGGCGTCACCGAGGCGATGGACCACGAGGGGCTGTGCTACGGCCTCGAGCGGCTCGAGGCGACCCTGGCCGACCCGGTGACGGGGGCAGCCGATCTGGGGCAGCGGATCCTCACCGACATCGACCGGCATACGGCCGGCGCCCCGGCCGGCGACGACATCTGCCTGGTCTGCGTCCGCCGGCAAGCCTGACGGGGCGGCACAGCCTGCCCACCTTCTGGGGCCGGCATCCGGGGCCGTCCCCGTCGAGACGGCCCGGGCGGCGGCCGATACGAGAACAGGGTGCGGGTGCGATGCCCGACCGTGAGCGATGCCGGGGAGGATCGGGAATGAGCTTTTTCCAATGGGTTCGCGACGGCGTTCGGCAGGCGGTGGTGCTCGGGTTCGCGGATGCGATCGAGGACGTGGGCAACCGCAGCCGCGACGAAGACTTCAGCGGCGCGCTCGCCCAGTCGCTCCGTGATCGGCTCGCCGTCGCAGCCGAGCCGACGGTGATCGAGTCGGCCGGTGCGGCCAAGGGCCGGCGCCGGCTCGGCCGCTCGCTCGAGGCGATCCAGAAGGCCGCCTAGTCGCCCGCGACCGGCTCGTGTGGCGGCTGGCCGGGCGTCGGGAGGGTCGCCTCCACGGTGGTGCCGCGGCCGGGCGCGGAGTCGATCCGGACGTCGCCCCCGAGCAGCCGCGACCGCTGGCGCATGCTCTCCAGGCCAAACCGGTCGTCGGCGATGGCCGCGGGGTCGAAGCCCTGGCCGTCGTCCGCCACGCGGAGGAGCACGTGTGCGGCGGTGCGGTCGAGCGTCACCGCGAGCGTCCTGGCCGCCGCGTGCTTGCGGGCGTTGGTCAACGCCTCCTGGACGATCCGGAAGACGATCGTCTCGAACTGCGGCGGCAGCCGCTCTCCCTGTAGTGCATGGTGAAACTCGACCCGTGGGATGTCGCACCGGGCATCCGCGAGGAGCGACTCGATGGCGGCGATCAGGCCGAGTTCGTCGAGCGCCGGAGGACGAAGCCCGCCGATCAACCTGCGCGCTTCGAGCACGGCCGCCTGCAGCA
>JBILOA010000099.1:0-6385 GCA_044374735.1 Pirellulales bacterium
CGCCGGCTTCGCCAACGTCAACGCCACGACCCAGATCATCAAGAACGACAACGGCCGCCTCGTGCTGGCCGCGGCCAACCCGGCCGCCTGGGTCAACGGCATGAACGTCTCGGCCGGCACGCTGCGGCTCGAGAACGCCGCCGCCCTGGGCGCCGCCACCAACGCGGTCACGGTCTCCAACGGCTGGGGCGCGGGCATCGAGTTGGCCGGCGGGATCAGCGTTCCCAACCCGATGAACCTCAACTCCTCGGGCGCGAACGTCGGGTTGGGCGGCAACGCCGGCCTCGGCCAGCTCGTGAGCGCCTCCGGCATCAACACCGTGACGGGTGTCTTGACCTACTCCGGTGCCGATGCCGGCATGGGCGCGGCGGCGGCGGCCACGCTCAATGTGACCGGCGGCATCGCCACGGCGGGCCGCCCCCTCTGCCTCTACGGCAACGCCGGCCTCGGCCAGCTCGTGAGCGCCTCCGGCGTCAACACGGTCACCTCCCCGCTCACCTACAGCCAAGACGCAGCCGTGGGCGCGGTCGTCGGCGCCACGCTCAACATCACCGGCGGCTTCACGACTACTGGCCGCTCCCTCGGCCTGCTCGGCCCCGGCACGATCAACATCTCGGGCGGGTCGATCGCGTCGCCCTACCAGATCTTCAAGCTCGGGTCCGGCACGACCACGATCACCACCACGATGGGGGCGCCGACCAACAATGCCGGCACGCGGCTCTGGGGCGGCGGCGGCACGCTCGCCTTCGCCGGCTCGGGCGCCCTCGCCAACTCCACCACGGCTGAAGTCGTCGTCTACGGTGGCGACACGCTGCGGCTCGACAACACCGCCACGGCCTTGAACAACCGCATGGGCGGCGGCAGCGTCCTGTTCCCGGTCGACGGCCGGGTGCAACTGATCGGCAGCGGCTCGGCCCCGGTCGTAGAGACGTTCACCACGCTCCAGAGCTTCTGGGGCGTGAACACCCTCCAGGTTGACACCACGGCCCAGCCCACCTCGCTCCTCTTCAACGCGCTCAACGCCAACGCCGTGAACGGCGGCTCGTCGCTCATGCTCCGGGCCGGCGGCACCGGCGCCGCCTTCGGCACGGCGGCCAACATGGTCGCCTTCGGCACGGCCCCCGCGATGGTCAACTCGGTCACGCCCGGCATCTTCGTCACCGACGCCCAGGGCGTGAACTTCGCCACCAACCCCGGCGGCATCGTCCAGGCCTTCACCGCCTACGACACGACCAACAACCTCGGCACGGCGTCGGCCGTCACCACCCCGCGGCTCACCGCGTCGACGCTCGTGCCCGGCTCCCGCACGATCAACGCGCTCGCGACCCAGGGCAACCTCACCCTCGGTTCGGCGGCCGGCAACCCCACGCTGACGCTCGGCGCCTCGCAGCTGCTCGTCGCCTCGGGCACCACGACGATTGCCGCCAACACGCTCGTCAACGCCTCGAATGCCCGCGACTACCGTCTCGCCGTCGAGTCGGGCGCCACGCTCGCGGTCGATGGCGCGCTGATCCACACCTCGGGGCAAAACGTCACCACGAGCAACGGCGGCACGATCCGCTTCAACGCCCCGCAGTATTTCAACACGGGCGGCAACTGGCTCACGCTCGGCGCCGGCACCGTGGTCCTGAACGGCGGCAACAACACGCTGTACGACGGGCAGAGCTTCCCGGCCGCCACCCAAAACCTGGTCGTCGGTTTCGGCGCCACGCTCGACCTGAACGGCACCTCCCAGGTGGTCGGCCAGCTGCAAACGCCCAACAACAATGCCTACGCCAACACCGGTGGCACGATCACCTCCGTCGCGCCGGCCCTCTTTGCCACCCGCAACATGAACAACCAGTGGTTCGGTGGCCGGATCACGGGCGCAGTCACGAACGTGATGGGGTCGGTCAACGGCAACTACCGGATCTATGCCTCCGACAACAGCTACACCGGTCGCACGGCGATCACCGGCGGTAATGTCGATCTGCGGGACGAGGGCCGGTTCTCGGGCACCTCCGCCCTCGACCTCTTCTACGGCTCGCTCCAGATCAACAACCAGGCCCAGTTCGATCTCGCCGACCGGATCAACGACGCGGCCCCGGTCACCCTCCGCGGCGGCTTCATCCGCTTCTACAGCCGCCAGCAGGCGATCTCGACCGAGACCCTCGGGCCGACGACGCTCGCCGGCGCGGTCTCCGACATCGAACTCATCCAGGGCGGCACCGGCGTGAACGCCGCGGTGCTCACCCTCTCGAGCCTCCAGTCCACCGACGGGGCCGTGAACTTCCGTGGCTACGGCACGTTTGGCAGCGGCCAGCGGATCCTGATCGCCGATCGCGAGACCAACCCCGGTCTGATCAACGGCATCCTCGGCGGCTGGGGCGCGGTGAATGGCGGCGACTTCGCCTCCTACGTGCCGGGCCTCGGCGTGGGCAGCCTCGCCCAGACCGGCTTCCCCGGCTACGACGGCACGACCCTGCCCGCCGCGTCGGCCCCCACCCAGAACATCAAGCTCGCGGCCGCTGCCACCGTTCCGGCGGGCGGCCTGGGCCTCAACAGCCTGATCACCGCCGGCAGCATCACCTTCACCAACGCCACCGACGTCGTGAACCTCACGGCCGGCGGCCTGCTGAAGAGCAACGCGGCCGCCAACACGTTCGGTGCCGCGGCCGACAGCGGTCGGCTGACGGCCGGCGGCACCGGGGCCACGGGCACCCAGCCGCTGCATGTCCACGTCAACGCCGCGGCGGCCAACTCGCTCACGATGAACTCCCGGGTCGTCGACAACGGCTCGGCACCCGTCCGCCTGATCGCCGACCTCTACAACGGCGGCACGCTCGTGCTCGCGAGCGGCAGCAACTCCTACTCCGGCGGCACGGTCGTCAACGGCTGGACCACTTCCACGGGCACCGTCAACCTCGCCGCCACGGGCCGGATTCCGGCCGGTGGGATCGTGATCAACAACGGCGTCTTCACGCAGACCTCGGGCGGCGTGATCGATCCGGCGAACACGATCACGGTCAACGGCGGTGGCTCGGTCACGCTCGCCGGCAACAACACGCTCGCCGGCCTCACGTTCAACACCTACGGCGGCCAGGGCAACACGGGCTTCGCCACCGGCGGCACGCTCACCCTCGCCGGTCCGATGACGGCCAGCAGCGTGAACCTCGCGGCCGTCCCAGTGATCACCGGCGCCTACACCTTCTCCACTCCGCGCGGCTCGATCGTGGTCAATCCCGTGGCCTACGACGGCCGGACGATCTCCGACCGCGCCTCGGCCTTGATTCTCGACGGTGTCGTGACGGGCGCGATGCCGATCGACGTCACCGGTGGCGGCTTGTTTGTGCCCGGCGGGGCCAGCACCTTCTCCGGCGGCTACACGGTGGCGACGGGCACCGGCATCAGCATTCGCGCCAACAGCACGCCCACCACCGGCACCGTCACGAGCGGCCCGCTCGGCACCGGCACCCTGACCATGCAGACCAACTCGCGGCTGCTGGCCTACAACAACAACCAGACGGTCGCCAACGCCGTGACGCTCGAAGGCAACGTCGCCTTCGACGGCATCAACGCGCTCGTGCTCAATGGCAACGTCACGCTGCCCGCCTCGGGCACCTCGCAGGTCAACGTGATCGCGCCCCAGGGCCTCCTGGCCGTGGTTGGGGCGATCGGCGGCAACGCCGGCCTTGAGAAGACCGGCTGGGGCACCCTGCGGCTCCAGGGCACGAACACGCTGCCCGGCGGCATCACCGTCACGGCCGGCACGCTGCAGTTCAACGCGGCCGGCTCGGCCGGCTCGGGTCCGCTCACGATCGCCGGCGGCAACCTCGACAGCGCCACGGCCAACCTTGCCCTCACGACCAACAACGTCCAGACCTGGTCGGGCGACTTCAACTTCGTGGGCTCTCAGAACCTGAACCTCGGCACCGGGGCCGTGACGCTCGCCGGCAACCGCACCGTCTCGTCGTCGGCCAACGTGCTCACCGTCGGCGGTGCGATCGGCGACGGCGGCAACGGCCGTGGCCTGACCAAGGTCGGCAACGGCACGCTCGCCCTCGGCGGCACCAACACCTTCACGGGCACCACCACCGTCTCCGGCGGTGCCCTGCGGGTGACCTCGGCCGGCGGTCTGCCCGGCGGCACGAGCGGCCTGACACTCTCGGGCGGCGTGCTCGACCTCGGCCAGGGCAACTTCACCCGCGGCCTCGGCACGGGTGCCGATCAGGTGCAGTTCGTCGCCGGCGGCGGTGGGTTCGCGGCCACCGGCGCCGCCCGCACGGTCAACCTCGGCGGGGCCACCACGCCCGACCAGGTGACGTGGGGCTCGGGCTCCTTCGTGCCCGCCGGCTCGCCGCTCATCCTCTCGCACGCCCTCTCCGACAACACGCTCACCTTCGCCAATCCGATCGCGATGGGCGCGGTGGCCCGCACGGTCCGGGTCGACAACGGCACGAATGCCCTCGACGCCGTCCTCTCCGGTGCCCTCTCGGGCACGGGTGGTCTCGTCAAGACGGGCCTGGGCGTCCTGCGGCTCACGGCTGCGAGCACCTACTCGGGCGGCACGTTCCTGAACGAGGGCTCCGTCCAGGCGGGCGTTGCCGAGGTGGCCGGGGTTTCCGGCGCCTTCGGTAACGGTGGGCCGATCACGTTCGGCGGCGGTGCCTTCCAGTTTGCCGCCGGCGTCGTCGACGACTACGCGACCCGGTTCGCCAACAGCACGGCCGCCGTCCAGATCGACACCAACGGCCTCAACGCCCAGCTCGCCGGGGTGATCCCGGCCTCGAACATCGCCGGCTTCAACAAGCTCGGCGCCGGCACGCTGCGGCTCACCGGGGCGAACCAATACCTCGGCACCACGAGCATCACCGGCGGCACGCTGGTGGTCACCGCCGACCAGAACCTCGGCCCCGACTCGGCCGCCGGCGTGGCGATCAACGGCGGCAACCTCTCGATCCAGGGCACCACGGCCTTCAGCTCGGCCAAGTCGCTCACCGTGCCGAACAGCGGCGAACTGACCGTGATCAACCCGGCCGGGGCCGCGTTCGCCGGCATCACCGGCGTCGCCAACCTGACAAAGTCGGGCCTCGGCACGCTGGCCTTCACGGCGCCCGGTGCCACGAACACGCTCCGCTACCTCTACTTCAACAACTACTCGACCGTGGACCTCGGCACGAGCAACCTCACGCTCAACGCCGGCGGTGCCGAATCGCTGCAAACCAACGCCGGCGGTCTGGTGACCGGTGGCACCCTCACGATGGGCGCGAACGGCGACAACTGGGGTACGGCCAGCGGCACCACGCTCACGATCGCGTCCCGGCTGACCAGCGCGGGCAACTTCTTCGAGGCGTTTGGTGGCACCGGCACGATCGTCCTGGCCAACGCGGCCAACGACTTCCTCGGCAACGTCCAGATCAACCAGGGTTCGATCAGCGTCGCCAGCATCGGCAACGTGGGCGTGGCCAGCCACCTGGGTGCGGGCAACGGCACCGGCCTGATCGAAATCGGCAACGGCACGAACCCGGGCCGCCTGATCTACACGGGCTCGGCGAGCAGCACGACCAACCGCGTGGTCAACCTGCTGGCCTCCACCGCGAACGTCACGCTCGAGCAGGCGGGCAGCGGCCTGCTCCGGTTTACGTCGAACTTCACCGCCTCCGGCGGCGGCTCCAAGACGCTCGTCCTCACGGGCTATGGCAGCGGCCAGGGTGAAATCTCGGGCGACATCGTCAACAACAGCGGCACGAACCTCACGGCCGTCGCCAAGCAGGGCACGGGCACGTGGATCCTCTCCCGCACGACGTCAATGACCTACACCGGCGCGACCACCGTCAGCGGTGGCACCCTGATGCTCGACCTGAGCGCCATGGGCACGCCCACGAACATGGTGGCCGCCGCGTCGGCCCCCACGCTCAATGGCGGCACGCTGCTCGTTCGCGGCAAGGCCGGCGGCGTGGCGAGCGCTCAGACCCTCGGCAACCTCACGCTCGCGGGCACGGCGGCGAGCCGCCTGGTCGTGAACCCCAACGGCGGCACGAGCACCACCGTCACGCTCGGCACGATCACCAACGCCACCGCCGGTAGCTCGCTGCTCGTCGGCCGGGAATCGGGCGCGGGCGCGGGCACCGTCGCGATCACGACCACCACGGCCAAGGCCGGCACCAACGTCTACAACCGGCTCGTCTTCACCGACGGCACGAACTTCGACTGGGCCACCACCGTCACGGGGGCCTCACCCTTCACGCTCTCCGGTCTCCTGTCGGGCGACTACACGGCGCTGCCGACGGCCGTCACGACCAACACGGCCAACTCGCGGATCACCGCGAGCACCACGCTCGCGGGCGCCGTGACCACCAACACGTTGAAGGTCGAGAACCCGGCCGCCGCCCAGTCGCTCGCCCTG
>JBILOA010000100.1:0-6384 GCA_044374735.1 Pirellulales bacterium
AGAGCTGCCGGCCGAGCTCGATCTTGGCCCGGGTGAGCGGGTTCGAGGCGAGGCCCTGGATCTGTCCGGCGCCCTGGGAGAGGCCCAGCGGCAGCGCGGGCTCGAGCACGGCGTGGTTCTTCGGGTCGGCGAGCCAGGCGTCGATCTGCTCCAGCGTGATCGGGCCGCTGCCCGGCACGCCGGCGGTCAGCGTCGGATCGCCGAGCATCACTTTTTCCGGCGCTGCAGCCGCCGCCTTCGCCGCTTCGGCGGGCTTGTCGTCGCTGGCCGGCTTGTCCTCAGCGGCTGGCTTGTCCTCAGCGGCTGGCTTGTCTGCGGGTGCCGGCTTCTCCTCGGGGGCTGGCTTCTCCTCGGGCTTCGGGGCCGACTTCTCCTCAGCGGCCGGCTCCGGCTTCGATTCCGGCTTCGATTCCGCGGCCGCCTCCTCCTTCATCGGCGGCTCCGCCTTGGCTTCCTTGGGCGGGTCGCTCGACTTGGCGGCCTCGTCGATCGCCTTGTCGGCGGCCGCCTTCTCCTCGTCCATCGCCTTGCGGGCCGCGTCACCGCCCGCGTCGGGCTTCTTGGCCGGCTCGGCCGGCGCCATCTCGATCTCCTCGATCTCGACCACCTCCTCCTTCACCTTCTGGGCCCCCTGCGGCGCGCAGCCCGCGACGAAGGTGGTCACGATGGCAAGGCAGGCGGCACTCTTCCAGACGTGGTGGCTGACGCGGTACGACACGACGCTGACTCCTGGCGGACGGACGATCGGGATCGGAACACGGGACGCGGTTTCCCACACGGGCCGCATCATGATAGACCGCGACCCCGGCCGGGAAAACCGCCCGCGGGTCTAGCGGCGGCGGCCGAGCAACTCGGGCGTGACCAGCCAGTCGAGTTCGCCGGGCTGGCCCGGTCCGTCGTCGAGCGCGATGGCGGCGATCGCCCCCTTGCTCATCCGCACCGCGGCTGAGGCGTCGCCGATCGAGACGGCCACCAGACGGCCCACGCAGGGGGCGTGGCCGACCCAGGCGACGCGGCCCGCGTCCTGCTGCACCGTCCATTCCACGAGCGACTGCCAATCGGATCCGGGGGCCAGCGCCGCCACCACCTCCACGCGGGGCGATCCGCCCAGCCCGGCGGCGAGGATCTCCGCCGTCTCGCGGCACCGCACCAGCGGGCTCGTGGCGATCAGGTCGATCTCCAGGCCGCGGCCGATCAGCCGCTCCACCATCCGGGCGAACCGCTTGCGGCCCTTGGGTGTGAGGCGACGCTCCGAATCCAGCACGCCGTCGCTTCCTTCTTCGGCGACGGCATGACGGACGACGTAGAGCCTGGTGGTGAGCGTGGCCATGGAAGGATTCTGGTGACCCCGCGCCGCGGCCGCAAGCCGATGTCAGGCCCGCCGCCAGATCGCGTCCCAGGCAACGCCGGACCGGTCTACGGCCGCTGTGGCGTCCTGCCGCCAGCGTCCGGCATCGACCGGATAGCCGGCGGTCGCGACGAGGCCCGGCTGCCGCGCTCCCCAGAAGGCGTTGAAGGCGAGCATCGCGAGTTCGCGGACGTACTTCGCCGTCATGCTGGCCACCGCCACCGGCACCCGGGCCTCGCCGCCGACCGTGAACTCGATCGACCGGCCCGGCCCCAGGCGGTAGGCGCTCCGCAGCGGGCTCTCCTCGAGCGGCTGGACGAGCGGCGCCGCGAAGGCCCGCGTGACCTGCGGCGCATACCGCCGCCGGCCGCCGTGCCGGTCGCACCACACCATGACCGGTTCCGCGGCGGTCGCCTCCGCGGCCTCCAGGCTCGCCGCCAGTTCCAGCGTGGCGGCCGAGAGGATGTCGCTCTTGTTGAGCCCCCGGTCGAGCAGGCCGTTGAACTCGCCCGGGGTCACCAGCCGGCAGCGAACCGCGACCACCGCGACGCCCCGCGACGCGAGCTGCCGGCGCACGTCTCCGGCGAGCGCGCGGATCGCCGCAGGCGGACCATGCCGCGGCACGGTCAGCCCGTCGAGCGCCGACCGCTCCACGAGTGGTTCACGCCGGTCGATCCCGACCGCCGCAGCGAGCTCGGGCCAGCTCGTGGGCTCGCCGCCGGTGAGCGCCAGGGCCGCCAGCACGCCCCGCTCGAGCAGGTCGAGGCCAGCGCCGCCCCGGTAGATCTGCTTTGAGTCGCCCCACAGCCGGCCGCCGACCACGGCCCCGGCCGCCTCGAGCGCGGCCGCGAGCGCGGGCTCCGCCGCCTCGGGCCCGGCCGTCACCCGCCAGGCGGTCGCCCCGATCACCAGCGGCCCGAGGTTCGGCCCGTAGCCGGCCTCGTCGGTGCCGATCACGAGCGTCACGGGCCGCCTCCGCCGGGCCACTGGCGGCAGTACTCGTAGACCGCGACCGCCGTGGCGGTGGCGGCGTTGAGGCTGTGGGGCAGGCCGGCCATCGGGATCTCGGCCACTCGATCGAGCCGGGCGAGCTCGTCGGCGGTCAGGCCGGTCCGCTCGTTGCCGACCACGAGCACCGTGCGGGAGACGAACCGAAACGAGAACAGCGGCTCAGAGCCGGTCGCCTGCTCGAGCCCCACGATCTGCCAGCCGGCGGCGCGAAACCGGTCGAGCACGGGGACCAGGCTGCGGTGGATCTCGAGCTCGACCTGATCGGCCCCGTCGCGGGCGATCCGCTCGTCGATCCGGGCCGCGCCGCAGGCGATCACCCGCCGGATGCCGAAGCAGCCGCAGGTCCGTACGATGTGGGAGAGATTCACGTGGCTCCGCATCGGCGGGCAGGCCACGACCAGCTCGCGGGCCGCCGCGGGAACCTCCGGAGGCTTGTGGCGAATGTGTTCGAAGCGAGGCATCGGTGGCTCGGGCATGGGGGCGGCGGCCGTGGCGACCGTGGCCATGATCCTCACCGGCTGCGGGGGCCAGCGGCAAGGTGACGCCGCTGCCACCGCCGGCAAGCCGGCTCCGCCGCCGGTGGAGGTCCGGCTCGTCGATCACGCCGGCCTCATGGAAGAGGTCGAACGCCACCGCGGCAAGGTGGTGGTGCTCGACTGCTGGAGCACCTCCTGCCCGCCGTGTGTCAAGGAGTTTCCCGGACTCGTGAAGCTGGCCGCCGCCCACGGCGATCGGGTTGCGTGCCTGTCGCTCAGCTTCGACTACGACGGCCTCGGGAAGCCCGACGACCTCGTGCCGCCGGTGCAGGCCTTCCTCGAGAAGGTCGGCGCCGGCCAGGTGGTCAACATGGTCTCGCGCGAGGAGGCCGACAGCCTGTATCGGAAGCTCGACCTCGTGAGCGTGCCGGCGATCATGATCTGGAAGCCCGACGGATCGCTCGCCGTCCGCTACGACGACGACATGGCCGCCCGGGAACTCGGCCGGGCGTTCACCTACGCCGACGTCGAGCAGACGGTGACCGGTCTGCTGGCAGACTGATCCACGCCGAGACCGCCGCCGGGCTCGTTTGAGCCACCCCGTGCCGGGGCTGTAGACTCAGCGACCCGGCGGTCGTGGGAGACCGCTGCCACTCTTCGGGAACGATCCATGAGCCGCAGCGCCCTGTCTCTGACGTCGTCCGTCCTCCTCCTGCTGGCGACGGCCATCGCCGGCTGCGGGCCGTCGCGACCCGCGCGGATCCCAGCCCCCCCGCTCGACCCCGCGGCCGTCGCGGCCGCCGCCTCCTCGGGCGACCTCAACAAACTGCCGGCGATCGCCGCCGGACGCATCGTGCTCGACACCGACAAGGACAAGAAGGTCTCGCAGGCGGAACTCGTCAAGTGGCTCGAGGAGGTCCGCGATTCGAAGGTGGCGATCACGAGCATCGCCGTCCAGGTCTCGCACAAGGGCAAGCCGCTCTCGAACGCCGAGATCCGGCTCGTGCCCGAGGCCTGCATGGCCGGCGGGATCAAGGAGGCCTCCGGCAAGACCGACCAAGCCGGCATGAGCATGGTCACGATCCCCGGCAGCGAATACCCGGGCGTCAACTGCGGCCTGTATCGCGTCGAGATCAAGGGCAACGGGAACGACGGCAAGCCGCTGGCGGCGAAGTACAACTCGCAGAGCACGCTCGGCGTGGCCGTCGGAGGCATGCTGCCCGAGAACGGGATGGCCGTCTTCGAGCTGAACTGAGCCGCCGATGACCACACCCGCAGGCACGCCGCCGCCGCCGGCCGGGCCGCCCCGGCCCGGCGACCTCGTGCAGCCGCCGCTGGGCTACGGCCGCGAGACGGTCGAGTCGATCGTGGTGGCCTTCGTGCTCGCGCTCTTGTTCCGCTCGTTCGAGGCGGAAGCCTTCGTGATCCCGACCGGCTCGATGGCCCCCACGCTGATGGGCCGCCATCGAGACCTCACCTGCCAGACCTGCGGCGACGACTTCCGCGTCGGCTCGAGCGCCGAACTCGACGAGGCGAGCTGCCGGCTCGAACCGCGGGCATTCGTGCGGCAGGCCCGCTGCCCCAACTGCGGGGCCATCACCCGGCTGACCGACGCCTCCGGGAATTACCGGCACGCCTACCCGCCCTTCACCGGCGACCGGATCATCGTCGAGAAGTTCGCCTACGACTTCGTCGAGCCCTCCCGTTGGGACGTCGTGGTCTTCAAGTATCCGGAAGATGCCCGGATCAACTACATCAAGCGGCTGGTGGGGCTGCCGGGCGAGACGGTGGCGATCGCCGGCGGCGACATCTGGACGAGCCGCGCCGACGGCGAGTTCGAGATCGCCCGCAAGCCGCCCGACAAGCTGCGGGCGATGCTCCAGTGCGTGCACGACAGCCGGCACCAGCCCGAGCCGCTGCGGGCGGCGGGCTGGCCCGACGCCTGGAGCGACTGGTCGCCCGAGGGCGACCAGCCCCGCTGGACGACCGCCGACCAGGGCCGGTCGTTCACGGTCGCCGCCGCCGCCAACCGGGCAACGCTCCGCTGGCGACATTTCGTGCCCCAGGATTGGGAAGGGCCCGACAGCCCCCTGCCCCGCCCCGAGGCCGCGCTGGTCGGCGACTTCCAGCCCTACAACCAGGCCCCGCAATACGTCGACCTGCACCGCGACCGCGAGCTGGGCGCGGTCGTCGACGGCGCCCGCTGGGTGGGCGACCTGGCGGTCGAGTGCCTGCTCGAGAGTCGGGGCGAGACCGGAACCGTCGTGCTCGACCTGGTCGAGGCGGGCGTGCGACACACCTGCACGCTCGACCTGGCCACCGGTGCGGCGGCGCTCGCGCAGGGTGACGGCCCCGCTGCGTTGCGGGCGGCGGCGGCCGCGGGCGTGAAGGGCCGCGGCCGCTGGCGGCTCCTGTTCGCCAACGTCGACGACGAACTGTCGCTGTTCGTCGACGGCCGCCGGGTGACGTTCCCCGAGCCGACGACATGGCGGCGTGCGCTCGCCACCGCCGCGGAGGTGAAGCCCGTGATCCAAGGGGCCCGGCCGGGCGCGGACGAGCCCGACGACCTCGCGCCGGTCGGGATCACGGCCCTGGCGGCCGACGTCGTGGTTCGCGACCTGCGGGTGCTGCGGGATCTCTACTACGTGTCGAGCGGCACGCTGGCGGCGTTCCAGGGCCGCGACCCGGAGGAGGCGATCGTCACCTACCCGCTCGAGGCCGATCAGTTCTTCATGCTCGGCGACAACTCGTCGGCCAGCAAAGACAGCCGCGCCTGGGGAACTCCGGAGGCGCCGCTCCACCACGTCGACCGGCGGCTCCTGATCGGCCGGGCCCTGGTGGTGTTCTGGCCCCACGCCGTGCCCACCCCCTGGAATGCCAAGGTGGCCGAGCGGTGCGGCTGGGAATTGCGATTGCCCTGCCTGCCCAACTTCGCGAGGATGCGGTTCGTGAAGTGATCCGGCCGGCGGAGACCGGCCGAGTGGCCGCGCGAGGCGCAGGGATGTCGCTGCTGTCCGTCCAAGGGCTGGTCAAGAACTACGGCCGCCGCCGGGTCGTCGACGGCGTCGACTTCCACGTCGATCCGGGCGAGATCGTGGGCCTGCTCGGCCCCAACGGCGCCGGCAAGACGACGAGTTTCCGGATGACCTGCGGGATGGTGATTCCCGACTCGGGCCGCGTGCTCCTGGACGACGCCGAGGTCACCGACTGGCCGATGTACAAGCGGGCCCGGGACGGCGGCATGGGCTACCTGGCCCAGGAACAGAGCGTGTTCCGCAAGCTCACGGTCGAGCAAAACCTGCTGGCGATCATGGAACTCGTCGGCATGGCTCCCAAGGAGCGGCGCCGGCGGTGCGAGCAGCTGCTCGAACAGTTCGACATCGGCCGGATCCGGAAGTCGAAGTCGCACTACATCTCCGGCGGCGAGAAGCGACGGCTCGAGATCGCGCGGTGCCTGGTGACCGAACCCCGGATCATCCTCTTGGACGAGCCCTTCACCGGTATCGACCCGGTCACGATCCATTCGATCCAGAAGATCATCCAAGGGCT
>JBILOA010000101.1:0-6381 GCA_044374735.1 Pirellulales bacterium
ATCTCGGAATCACCGTTGTGCTCCGCTGCCTGATTTTGCGAGGGGTTGCCGGTTTCCTGGAGCCGGCGTTGCTGGCAAGCGCAGGCAGGATGCCGAAGCGTAGCCAGCATCGAGTGAGCGGAGGCCAGGACGGCCGGAGCGAACGTCCGGGCGACGGGGACCGGCAACCCCGAGCCAGCGTTACCCAAGGGGAACAGATCTCGTCGCTCTACCGCTTCTTCATCAGCTTGTTCAGCGCGGTGAGGGAGCGGGTGTTGGCGACATCCTTCGCCTCGAGACCGGCGCGGCGGGCCTGGAGGATGCCGCACCGCAGCACGTCGAGGCCGCGGGTGGAATGGGCGTCGGTCGAGATCACGATCTTCACGCCGGCCGCCTTGGCGGCCGCCGCATGGCGGTCGTCGAGGTCGAGCCGCCACGGGTTGGCGTTGATTTCCAGGAAGGTGCCGGTGCGGGCCGCCGCCTCGATCACCGCCTCGAGATCGACGTCGTAGGCCGGGCGGCGGTTGATCAGCCGGCCCGTGGGATGGCCGATCACGGCGACGTGCGGATTCTCGATCGCCTCGAGGATCCGGGCCGTGATCCGTTCGCGGGGCTGGTTCTGGCCGTAGTGGAGGCTCGCCACCACCCAATCGGCCTGGGCGAGCACCTCGTCGGGAAGATCGAGGCCCCCCTTCTCGAGGATGTCGACCTCGATCCCCTTGAGCACCGTGATCGGCGGCGGTCCGTCGGCCGCCAGCGACTCGTTGAGCCGGTCGATCTCGGCCCACTGGGCGAGGAGGCGGTGCCGGTCGAGCCCGTGGGCCATCGTCACGCGCTGCCCGTGGTCGGTGATCGCCACATAGTCGAGTTGCCTGGCGACCGCGGCCCGCACCATGTCGGCCAGCGTGTCCTCACCGTCAGTGGCGGTCGTGTGCATGTGGAGATCGCCCCGGATGTCCGCCACGGTGACGAGTTCGGGAAGCTCCCCGCGCTCGGCGAGGAGGATCTCGTCGCGGCCCTCGCGCAACTCGGGGGGGATCCAGGGCAGTCCGACGGCGGCGTAGACCTCGGCCTCCGTCCGCGCGGCGAGCCTGCGCCCGGTCGCCGCCTCCCCTTCCGGGCCGAGCCGGGAGACCCCGTACTCGTTGATCGACAGCCCCTGGTCACGGGCCCGGCCGCGGAGCCGGACATTGTGCTCCTTGGAGCCGGTGAAGTACTGCAGGGCGGCCCCGAACGACTCGGCCGGGACCACCCGCAGATCCACCTGCACGCCCCGGGGACCGCGAATGCTCGTCTTCGTGTCGCCGCGAAGCAGCACGTCCGACGTCTCGGGCCAGGTCACGAGCCGCTCCATCACCGCCGCCGGTTCTTCGCTGGTGACCAGCAGGTCGAGGTCGCCGACGGTTTCCCGGCCCCGGCGCAGGCTGCCGGCCGCCTCGACCTGCTGCGCCGCCGGGCAGCCCCGCATCCACTCCAGCAGCAGGGTCGCGATGTCGTCCGCCTCGCTCCACAGCAGCCGGGCCCGGGCCGGGTCCGCCGCGAAGGCCAGGTTTTCGAGGATCGCCGCCTCGGTCTTGGCGCCGAAGCCCTTGATCCCGCGCACTTTGCCCTCGCGGCAGGCGTGTTCGAGGGCCGCGAGCGAGTCGATCCCGAGCGCGTCGACGAGAGCCTTGACCTTCTTCGGCCCCAGGCCGGGCACTCGCATCAGGTCGAACACGACGGCCGGCACCTCGCGCTCGAGCTCCTCGAGCAGTGGCAGTCGGCCGGTGTCGAGCAGGGTCTCGATCTTCCCGGCGAGGTCGGAACCGATGCCCTCGAGATCGGTCAGTCGCCTGGTGGTGTCGGCCCGGACGCCGGCGATTGACTCCACCAGGCCGTCGATCGTGCGAGCGGCGGTGCGGTAGGCCCGCACGCGAAACACGTTCTCGCCGCCATACTCGAGCAGATCCGCGACCTGCTCGAACACGGCCGCGATGTCGGCGTTGGTCACGGCGGGCTCCTCGCGGGTCGGCCGGGGCCGGCACCCGGAGGCATCACGCTCACCGCTGGGCTTGCCGCCACGCCGGCAGGGCGGCCGTCGGGTATTGGACCCGACTGGCATCGATGTCGGAAGGCCCCCACGAGGTCGTGTGGCTGGTCGGCTCGAGGAGGCGGGGGAACGCGCCGGTCGAGCCGCCGGGCCCTTCGCCGGGGAGCACGGGCATGCCGGCGGGCGACTCGGGCTTCTCCGCACCGCTGCCGGAGGTCACCGGCTCCAGACCTCCACGGGTCGCCTCGGCGCTCGTGCGGCCCGCGGCGCCGGTGCCGTTCGTCCCGGGGGCGACATCGGACTGGCCGCTGCCGGTGCGCGGCAGTTCGGGAATCGGACGCAGCGACGGAGCCGGGCTCAGGGCCGGCGGCTGCGTCGCCTGCGGCTGCATCGGCTGCAGAGCCTGGGCGGGAGCGTAGGTGCCGGCCTGCGGCGTGATCGTCTGGGACGACGAACCCTGGATCATGGGAGCCTGCGGGGCGAAGGCGGGCTGGGCCATGGGCTGGTACTGGTACGTGGGGGCGACCGTCGCCGGAGCCTGCGGCAGGGCGGGCGGAGCCACGCCCGGCAGCGGCTGGCGGGAAACATCGGCCCCCGCGGCACCCCAGGCCTGCGGCGTGGTCTGAACGGCACTGAACGGGCTGGCGGCAGGCTGGGCGGGCGGCATCGCCGGCATGCCTGCCGCGGGCGGACCCGCGTAGCCAGGCTGCATCTGCACGTATTTCGTGGTCGTCACGGCCCGATACTGGGTGACCGGCACGTTGACGGCCTGCTGGACATATTGCGTCACCGGCTGCATGCACTCGACCGTGCAGCCCGTGCAGGGATCGATCTCGCACGAGGGCTTGTAGCTCGTCACGGGAACGCACTTGTACTCCGTGCGATACGTCGTCTCGGGCACGTAGCTGGTCTGCTGCATCGGGACCATGACCGGCGGGGGCGGGGCTGCCACCGGCATCACGACCGGGGCGGCGACGGGCGCGACCGGCGCGACGGCGTAGGTTGGCGCCTTTCGGAAGCACGAGGTGCATCCGCTGAACATGCCGCTCAAGCAGCACTGGGCCGCCACCGGTCGGGTTCCCGCCATGCAGCACCCGGTGAACACCAGGGCGATAGCGGCCATTCGATGCAGGTTCATCGCAGATTCCTCGCTTTTCGGGACGCCGGAATTCCGACGGCACGCAACCCTAGGACGTGCAGCGCCTGGGCGGCGTCGAAAAAAGGCCACACCGGTTCATGAATTTCCGGGATCGCGACCGGACGACCGGCACGGCCCCAACGACCGTCACGACCGGCGGGATCGGAGCTCGTAGCGATCGTAGAGATCGCCGAGGGCGTCGCGGAGGTTTTCACCGTGGCGGGCGAACGCGTCGGACAGATCGTCGCCGGTGATCAGGGCGTCGTGGTCCGGCAGTCGGGCGACGATCGCGGTCAGCAGCCGGAGGGTGCCCGCGGTGCGCACGGCCACCGGCATCCCGTTCGCTCGGTGGGTCGTGACCACCATCCGGCGGCCTCGGAGGCGGGCAATGGCCGTGATGAATAGGGCCATCGGTCGGCCCAGCCGCTCCCAGCCGTCGACCAGCAGCGTCGCGTCGTCCGCCCCCCGCCCGACGGCCCCGAGCAGGAGCAGGGCGTCTCGAAGCCGCCTCAGTCGCACGACTTCCGCCGGGCGTCGATCCGCGGCCAGCGTGTCGGCGAGGGCCGCCAGCAGCGTGGATTTGCCCGTGCCGTGTGGGCCGACGATCGCCACCCGCCGATGCCGCTCGAGCGCGACAAGCACGACTCCGACGTCGAGGGGTGCGCCGGTTGGATCCAGCGGCGGCACGGCCCCCGGCCGGGTGTGCCGCGTGGCGAAGGGGTTGGAACGACGCCGATCGGCCGGGAGCAGATTCAGGGGCATGGTCAGGAGCGGCCTGGAAATGCGGCCGCCGGCACGTGCCCGAGGTCGAACACATGTTCGGACACGAAGTCGCGGCCGGCGTCGAAGAACAGCCGGATCCTGACACACCAGCGGATCTTGACGATCACCCCCTCGTACGAGAGCGGGCTCGCCGGCAGCCGGCTCTCGAAGCCGCCCGTCGTCGCCTCGGCGGTCGCCCGATCGGTGAGGCGTTCGAAGGTGTGCACGCCGATGTCCTCCTCCCCCTTGCCCTCGGTGTACCAGACGATCGACCGCTCGACCGCCCGTGCCACCTGGCCCGGGGGCAGGTCCACCGCGTACCGGACCGCGATCGACTGGAGCGGCTCGTAGCGGCGATCGGGCGAGCAGAACTGCACCGTCACGCTGGGATGCTGGCGAATGGGGTCGGGCAGGTGCGTCATGCCGCCGGCTCTCCCGGCGACAGGGGGAACACGACCACGGGGAAGGCCCGGGTGAAGGCGGGCCAGCGGGTGGGTCGGCCGCGAATCACGATTCTCCAGTTCACGGCGTTGTGTTCGGAGGCGAAGGAGTGCATGGCGGCGGCCGGCACGTGGATGGTCGCCCGGGCCTCGAACCGCGTGCCCGGCGAGAGTTGCAGGCCCTGCCAGGAGCCGAGCGGGGCTCTCCAGACCACGAGCCGGTCCGTGCGGGTGTCGGTGCCCTGGCGGAACGTCGCCCGTTCCTCGAGTTCGAGCGACATCTCGAGGTCGCGAAACGCCCCGGTTCCGCCTTGGGCGAGCAGCGCTTCGTACGTGCCGCCGGGCCGGAGCGGATGGGCGGAGATCTCGAGTTGCGTCGTGCCCACGGCCGTGGCGAGCACGAGGCTGCGGGTGAACGCCACCACGCCCGCGACCCCCACGACCGCGAACGGCACGAGCACGGCCAGGAGCAGCCAGTCGATCCGGCCGCCCAGCAGGTCCAATCCGGCATTGACGGCGAGCAGCGCGACGACCGCATTCCAGAGCACCGCGAACAGGCCGAGTCCCAGCAGGTTCCAGCTCTCCGGGCTCTCGATCGGCAGCCGGTATCGGAGGATGGTGCCGGGCGAGTTGACCAGATCCTCGCACGACGGGATTCCCGGGTGGCCGGTGGTCGACGCCGGGCCCTCCGCGAGCGGATCCCGCGGCCGATGGCCCGTCGCGGCCTGCCGCTCTTCGCTCCGCCCCCACCGACCAAGCGATCGCGTCAGCCCCGCACCGCCGAAGGCCAGCAGCGCGCCTGGCAGGAGCAGGGTCAGGGCCCACATCCACCAGTTGTAGCCCCGCGAGATCACCACGTGTGCGGGCCGGGCCGGGTCGTACCAGCAGGGGAGTTCCTCACCGAGCCTTACCCGGTCGAGCCGCTCCAAGGCCCGGGCACGATCCGGCTCCTGTGGCCCGTCGAAAGCCCAGGCCTCGGCGGCCTCCGCGCCGGCCGGGTAGCGCAGCCGGACGCTCGGTTGCCATGACGCCTGGGCGGCGGCCGAGCCGCCGGTCGAGCGCCGGGCCAGACCTTTGCCCACCACCGTGCCCCGGCTCTCGATGAAGTCGTGGTTGATCCGCCACTCGGGCACGGCGATGCCGGTGACCAACAGGCCGCCGAAGGCGACACCGGCCACCATCAGCGCGGCATGGAACAGGGCCTCGCCGACGGAACCCCAGACCTCCGAACCGGTCCGGCGGTGCCCTCGCTTTTTGGAGAAAAACCGCGGCAGCCTCACGCGCTCGCTCCTGGCCCCCGCCCGCCTGACGGGCCGTGCAGGCCTACGGGGCGGTCGAGACGGGCCGGCGTTCCTCGCCGTCAACCGGCGTCGCCGAGCGGAAGAACCCGATCTTCTCGAGCGCCTTGTAGACCTCTTCGAGGGTCTTTTCCCCGAAATTGGAAATCGAAAGCAGGTCGGCCCGCGTGCAGTTGAGCAGATCGTGAACCGTGAAGATGCCCCGCTCTTCCAGGCAGTTCGTGGTCCGCACGGAGAGGCCGATTTCGGCCGTGCTCATCTCGAGCTTCTCCGCCATCTCGTCTGACTGCATCAGGTCTTTGTAAGGAATCCGAGGCATGGGGTCCCTCCCGTGCGACTGGTATGAGTAACAGCTGCTCCCCCCGGCGTCCGTCGACCGGCCGGAGAGCAGTGCGTGGAATATAATCAAACTCTTGCAAGCCCGACTACGCGAAGGTGCTCGAGGTGCATCGAGGTTCCGGCGCCTGCGAACATCCCCAAGCCGACTGTTTTCGCGGAAAACCCTCGTGTCCTCACCGCTTCTCGACCGCTTAAACGAGGCGCAGCGTGCCGCCGCCGCCCATGTCGAGGGGCCGCTGCTGGTGCTGGCAGGGCCTGGTAGCGGCAAAACCCGGGTCGTCACCCATCGCGTGGCCAACCTGATCGCGGTGGGCGTGCCCGCCGCCTCGATCGTGGCGCTGACCTTCACCAACAAGGCCGCCGACGAGATGCGCCGGCGCGTGGCCGAACTGGTCG